>NZ_QHJN01000053.1:0-45362 GCF_003947565.1 Actinomadura sp. WAC 06369
GGGCCAGCCAGGTGAAGCCGCCGAGGCCGGACGGGTCGGTCAGTTCGGCGTCCTCGCCGGCGTGGCAGAGGGCGGCAACGTAGGCGCGCGGGTCGCGGTGGGCGAGGTCGAGCGGGGGGCGGGCGCCGGTGAGCCCGAGGGCGCGCAGGGCGGTGCGCTGGGTGGTGAGGACGGTCGCGGTGGCGCCCGCGCGCTCGCCCTCGACGGCGCAGGCGTCGAGGGCGACGTGCGCGGTGACGTCGCAGGAGCCGTCGGGGACGGCGGGGACGGTGGACCCGTCGCGGTACCCGGCGAGGGTGCCGTACGGGGGTCGGGAGGTGCGGGTGTGGGCGTAGTCGACCGCGATCGCGAGGCCGCGGGACAGGCGGCGGACGACGGTGCCCCAGGCGGCGCAGCGGGGGCGGCCGACCTCGGCACGGTCGCCCGGTTCGGCCAGCGGCCACCAGCGGTCGAGCCACGCGCGGTCCTCGGCGGACGGCTCGGGCCCGGGGCGTTCGGCGCCGCTGGCGGGGTCGACGAGCATCGTGCGGACGCCGTCCGGGGTGCGCTCGACGACGTCGAGGGGGACGTTGTCGAGCCACTCGTTGGCGATCGCGAGGCCGGTGAAGGACGCGGGGAGGTCGGGGCGCCACGTCACGCCGGGGAGGTCCGGGGGCCGCGGGGCGATCTCGACGGCGGTGAGGTGCAGGCGGTCGCGGAGGTCGGGGGCGGCGTGGTCGCGGACGTTCGTGAGGAGGGCGCCGGAGCCCGCGCCGATGTCGACGAGGTCGAGGCGGGACGGGCGGCCGAGGGACGCGTCGACGTCGGTGAGCAGCCGGGCGACGGCGGCGGCGAAGCGGGGGGAGGCGTGCACGGAGGTGCGGAAGTGGTCGGCGGGGCGCTCGCGCCGGTAGAAGCCCCGCTCCCCGTACAGGGCCCGCTCCATCGCGGTGCGCCAGGGCAGCCACTCGGTGACCAACACGTGTGCGACGTTACCGTGGGCGGCGGCCCCGGGCGGACCATCCTCGCGGCGGAGCGCCGTCCGACTTGCGGCTGATCCGGGGCGTACCAGGCGATACGTAGCCTGTCCGCATGGTCGGGAGGATGTGGGACTGGCTCCGGGGCAAGACGCCGCTGGTCGACGCGTTCCTGGCGGCGCCCGTGGCGTTCCTGGCGCTGCCGGGGCTGCTGAGCGGGTCGTACGGCGTGCCCCCCGTCCAGTACGCCGTGGTGACGTTCGCGCTGCTGGTGCCGCTGGTGCTGCGGCGGACCTACCCGCGGGCGGTGTTCGCCGTGGTCGCGCTGGTGGCGGGCTTGCAGTGCGCGGTGGGCATCACTCCGCTGCCCGCCGATATCGCGGTGCTGATGGGGCTGTACACGGTGACGGCGGGGTTCTCGCTGCGGTGGGGTGTGGCGGCGGCGCTGGTCGTGGAGGTCGGCGCGGTGATGGCGACGTACCGGTATCCGAGCGGCGGCGCCGATGCCCGGTACTCGTTCGTGATGCTGACGGTGGTGACGGCGGGGGTGTGGCTGCTCGGGCTGCACATGCGGACGCGGCGGGCGTACCTGCGGTCGCTGGAGGAGCGGGCGGAGCGGCTGGAGCGGGAGCGGGACGCGGAGGTGCGGATGGCGATGGCCGCGGAGCGGGCCAGCATCGCGCGGGAGCTGCACGACGTCGTGGCGCACAACGTCAGCGTGATCGTGGTGCAGGCGGACGGCGCGTCCTACGCGATCGAGCACGACGTGGGGCGGGCCCGGCAGGCGCTGGAGGCGATCTCCACGACCGGGCGGTACGCGCTGGGCGAGATGCGGCGGCTGCTGGGGGTGCTGCGGGAGGACGACGACGCGGGGGCGTACGCGCCGCAGCCGGGGGTGGCGGAGCTCGACGACCTGGTGGGGCAGGTGCGCGCGTCGGGGCTGCCGGTGACGTTCGAGGTGGAGGGGGCGCCGCCGGAGCTGTCGCAGGGCCGGCAGCTGACGGTCTTCCGGATCGTCCAGGAGGCGCTGACCAATACCCTCAAGCACGGTGGGCCGCGGGCGTCGGCGTCGGTGCGGTTGCGGTTCGGCGGGGACGCGGTGGAGGTCCGGGTGGAGGACGACGGCCGCGGTGCGGCGGCGTCCGGCGGCGACGGCCGGGGGCACGGCCTGGTCGGGATGCGGGAGCGCGCGGCGGTGTACGGCGGCACGGTCCGGGCGGAGCCCCGGGCGGGCGGCGGTTTCGGGGTGCTGGCCCGGATCCCCACCGGCGAGGACGAAGCGGCCGAGAGGAGTATCCGGAATGGGTGAGGACGAGCCGATCCGGGTCGTGCTGGTGGACGACCAGGAGCTGGTGCGGACGGGGTTCGCGATGGTGCTCGACGCGCAGCCGGACATCGAGGTGGTGGGGGAGGCCGGTGACGGACTCCGGGCGCTGGAGCTGCTGCGGGCGACGCGGGCGGACGTGGTGCTGATGGACGTCCGGATGCCGCGGATGGACGGGATCGAGGCGACCCGCCGGATCGTGGCGGCGGGGGAGCGGCCGAAGGTCGTCATCCTGACCACGTTCGACCTGGACGAGTACGCGTTCGCGGCGATCAAGGCGGGGGCGGGCGGGTTCCTGCTGAAGGACGCGGGCCCGGCGCACCTGATCGAGGCGATCAAGGCGGTGCACTCGGGGGACGCGGTGGTGGCGCCGAGCACGACGAAGCGGCTGCTGGACCGGTTCGCGGTGCATCTGCCGGACGCCGAGCGGGCGGCGGCGGGCGGGGCGCTGGAGAGCCTGACCGAGCGGGAGGGGGAGGTGCTGCGGCTCGTCGCGCGCGGGATGTCGAACGCGGAGATCGCGGGGCGGCTCTACGTGTCGGAGGCGACGGTGAAGACGCATATGGGGCGCATTCTGACAAAGCTCGACCTGCGGGATCGTGTCCAGGCGGTGGTCTTCGCCTATGAGACAGGTCTGGTGAAAAGCGGTCAAAATGGCGACACGCTGTAACGGATTGATCACCCTAAGGTGACTTTTTGCCTTCGTCGTGCCCCTTTCGGTTGGCTTACCTGAAAGTAGCTGGGTAACTACCGTACGCGACGTCGTCTTCGCGGACTGCGTCGGGCAATGTCACCTCGGGCCCATAAAGCCCATGTACGGGAGGACTCACGTGATCAAGAAGCTCGCCGCCACCGGTGTTCTCGGCTTCGCCATCACCGCCTCGGCCCTCGCCGCCGCCCCCGCCGCCTTCGCGGGGGACAACGGCCACGCGCACAACGGCCCGTTCTCGGGCAACAAGACCAGCGGGAACTTCAGCATCCTCGGGGGCAACCAGGTCATCGCCCCGATCTCGATCCCGATCAGCGCCTGCGGCAACGCGGTCGCGGTCATCGGCGTCGCCGGCGCCGGCTGCGAGGGCGGCGCGGAGGTCGAGTTCGACTGATCGTCGCCGCACCGAACACCGAACGCCGGCGGCTCCGCGAGGGGCCGCCGGCGTTCGTCTTGCCTGGCGGGGGCCCGCGGGTCGGCGGGACGACTGACCCGGACGTACGACTCAAGTCGTACGCGGCGCCCGGAGGCAGCCTCGATGCCGATGCGGACCGTGGCCGTGCGGGCGATGGCAGGGGCGGCGCGGATTCCTAGCGTGGTGGACGGTCGTAGCCGTCCATGAAGGAGTCACCGTGACCAGCACGTTCACCGGCCCCGCCGGAGGATCTCCCGCCGCCGCCGCACCGCCGGCCGTCGTCGCCGCGGAGGTGTCGAAGGTGTACGGCTCCGGTGACGCGGCCGTCCACGCGCTGCGCGGCGTCAGCGTCGGGTTCGCGCGCGGCGCGTTCACCGCGATCATGGGCCCGTCCGGGTCCGGGAAGTCGACGCTGATGCACTGCCTGGCGGGGCTCGACACGGTGAGCGGCGGGCGGATCACCCTCGGGGACGCGGAGATCACCGGGATGAGCGACCGGCAGCTGACGATGCTGCGGCGGGAGCGCGTCGGGTTCGTCTTCCAGGCGTTCAACCTGCTGCCGACGCTCACCGCCGAGCAGAACATCCTGCTGCCGATGGACCTCGCGGGCCGCAAGCCGGACCGGCAGTGGTTCGACCAGGTCGTGGACGTCGTCGGCCTGCGGGACCGGCTGGGGCACCGCCCGAACGAGCTGTCGGGCGGCCAGCAGCAGCGGGTGGCGTGCGCGCGCGCCCTCGTCGCCCGTCCCGAGGTCATCTTCGCGGACGAGCCGACGGGCAACCTCGACTCCCGTGCGGGCGCGGAGGTGCTGGAGTTCCTGCGCTCGTCCGTCCGGGAGATGGGCCAGACGATCGTCATGGTGACGCACGACCCGGTGGCGGCCTCGTACGCGGACCGGGTGGTGTTCCTGCGGGACGGCGAGATCGTGAGCGAGATCCACGGCCCGACGCCCGAGACGGTGCTCGACCGGCTGAAGAACCTGGGGGCCTGATGCTGAAGACGACGCTGGCGGGCCTGCGGGCCCACAAGCTGCGGCTGCTGCTGACGGCCGTCGCGATCACCCTCGGGGTCGGGTTCATCGCCGGGACGTTCGTCCTGACGGACACGGTCGACAAGGCGTTCGGGCAGACGTTCGCGAAGTCGGCCGGGAAGATCGACGTCGCGGTCCTGCCGGGCGACGGCGCGGGCGCCGAGGGCGCGGACGGCATCCCGCGGGACGTGCTCGAGAAGGTGCGGGCGGTCCCGGGGGTGACGGACGCCGACGGGCTGGTGCGGGGCGGCGCGGCGCTGGTCGGCAAGGACGGCAAGGCGGTCGGCGACATGCCGACGGTGGCGCTGTCGGTGCCGTCCGGGAACCTGCTGCGGTACACGGTCGACGAGGGGCGCGCCCCGCGCGGCGGCGGCGAGGTGGTCGTCCACACGGGCCTGGCCGAGCGGGAGGGCTTCGAGGTCGGCGAGGCGGCGACGGTGCTGGACGGGCGGAACCGGCCGCACCGGTTCACCGTCGTCGGCCTGGTCGACTTCGGCATCGACCAGGAGGCGAGCTACCGGGGCGCGGTCGGGTTCGACACCGCGACGGCGCTGCGGATGACGGGCGAGAAGGCGTACGGGGAGCTGGACGTCCTCGGCGCGGACGAGGCCGCGGTCGCGGCGGCCGTCGGCGGCGGGTACGAGGTGCTCACCGGCGAGGAGCTGGGGGCGCGGCTGGCCGAGGAGGCGGGCGCCGACACCGAGATCATCCGGACGGGGCTGCTGCTGTTCGGCATGGTCGCGATGCTGGTCTCGGCGCTCGTCATCTACAACACGTTCTCGATCCTGATCGCGCAGCGGATGCGGGAGATGGCGCTGCTGCGCTGCGTCGGCGCGACGCGGCGGCAGGTGTTCGGCGGCGTGCTGACCGAGTCGGTGGTCGTGGGCTTCGTCGGGTCGCTGCTGGGCCTGGCCGCCGGGCTGGGGCTCGGCTGGGGGCTGCTCGCGCTGGTGCACCGGTTCGACGACGCGATCCCGGTGGCGGCGCCGACGCTGGCCGTCCGGACGGTCGTGGTCGGCCTCGCGGTCGGCGTCGTCGTGACGGTGGCGTCCGCGCTGCTGCCGGCCCGCGCCGCGACGCGCGTCTCGCCGGTGACGGCGCTGCGCGCGGAGCTGGAGCCGGGCAGCGGCCGGTTCCGCCTGGGCGTCGTGCGGACGCTGCTCGCCGTCCTGTTCTCGGGGGCGGGCCTGGCGGTCGGCGGTTACGCGTCGCTGGTGATGGAGAAGGGCGAGACGGCGATGTTCGCGGTCGCCTTCGGCGGGGCGGTGTTCTTCGCCGGGGTGATCGCGGCGATGCCCGCGCTGGTGCGGCCGCTGGGCCGGTTCGCGGGCGCGCTCCCGGCCCGGGCCGGGGGCGTGCCGGGGCGGCTGGCGGTCGAGAACGCGCGGCGCGCGCCGCGCCGGACGGCGACGACGACGATCGCGCTGACCGTCGGGGTCGGGCTGATGAGCCTGTTCGCGGTGGTCGCGGCGAGCGGTAAGGCGACGTCGGTCGCGCAGATCGAGGAGCAGTTCCCCGTCGAGTTCCAGGTGAACACCCAGTTCGGCGGCGAGGACGACCGGGTGCCGCACGCGCTCGCCGGCGCACTGCGGCAGCGTCCGGAGTTCGCGCAGGTCATCGAGCTGCGGGACACGATGGCGACGGTCGAGGGCGCGGACCTGGTCGTGTCGACGGCGACCGCGTCGGCGCTCGGGACGACGCTGAAGCCGAACGTCACGGAGGGGTCGCTGTCGGCGCTGCGGCCGGGGACGGCGCTGGTGGAGGAGTTCACCGCCGAGGACGCGGGGCTGTCGGTGGGCGACACCGCGCGGATCGCCACGGAGCGGGGCACCGTCGAGGTGGAGGTCGTCGGGTTCCACAAGACGCCCGCGTTCGGCGCGTACCTGGTCCCCGAGGCGGACTTCGACCGTTACTTCACGGAGCGCGACCCGAAGGCGATCATGGTGAAGACGGCGGACGGCACGGACCCGAACGCCGCGCGCAAGGCGATCGACGCCGCCGCGCAGCCGTACCCGACCGTCCGGGTGATGTCGGTCGCGGAGTTCAAGGACACCCTGAGCGACGCCGTGAACAGCATGCTGATGGTCTTCGGCGGACTGCTCGGCCTGGCGATCGTCATCGCGCTGTTCGGCATCGCGAACACGCTGACGCTGTCGGTGGTGGAGCGCACCCGGGAGTCGGCGCTGCTGCGCGCCCTCGGCATCACCAAGCGGCAGCTCCGCCGGATGCTGTCGATCGAGGCGCTGGTCATGGCGGTGATCGGCGCGCTCACCGGGGTCGTGCTCGGCATCGCGTTCGGCTGGGCGGCGACGGAGGCGATGGGCGAGAGCTCGGTGTTCGCGCTGCCCTACGGGCAGATCGCCGGGTTCATCGCGCTGGCCGCGGTGGCGGGGGTCCTCGCCGCCGTCATGCCCGCGCGCCGCGCCGCGAAGGCGTCCATCGTGGAGTCCCTCTCGACGGAGTAGCGTGGCCCGCTCGGACGGCGCGCCGCCATCATCACGGCGGCCCGGGCCCCGCCCGGCCAGAGCGGACCGGGAACACTGCGATTGCGAGCGAAGCCAAGTTCGAGCGGAGCGAGAACTTGATCGCGCAGCGAGCCCCTGGGCGAGTCGGAGCGATGCAGCAATCGCACGAGGCGCCCGTTGAAGGAAGGCCCCCCGGGGCCTGACGCCAAGGGCGTCTCAATGAAACAGGTACTCTGGGCCGCGCAACGTCCGGTACCTACGTCACGAGGACTGGAACGAACGATGGATGAGCACGGCACGCCTTCCGCCGCGCCCGGAAACGAGCAGCCCGGCGCCCCGGAGGACCGTCCCGCCCGGCTGTCGGTCGGCGTCGTGGGCGCGGGCCGCGTCGGTTCGGCGCTGGGCTCGGCGCTCGAACTGGCCGGGCACCGCGTGGTCGCCGCGACGGCCGTGTCGGCGCGGTCGCGGGAGCGGGCGGCCGACCGGCTGCCCGGCGCGGCCGTCACCGACCCGCAGGGCGCGGTGACCGCCGCCGACCTGGTGCTGCTGACCGTGCCCGACGACCAGCTCCCCGAGCTGGCCGCGGGGTTCGCGACGGCGGGCGTCCCGGTCGCGGGCAAGCTGGTCGTGCACACCAGCGGCCGGTTCGGCACGGCCGTCCTGGACCCGCTGACCCGCGCGGGCGCGCTGCCGCTGGCGCTGCACCCGGTGATGACGTTCACCGGACGCCCGGACGACGTCGCGCGGCTCGCCGGGATCTCGTTCGGCGTCACCGCGCCGGAGCCGCTGCGGCCGGTCGCCGAGGCGCTCGTCGTGGAGATGGGCGGGGAGCCGGTGTGGATCCCCGAGGAGCGGCGGCCGCTGTACCACGCGGCGCTCGCGGGCGGCGCGAACCACCTGGTCACGCTGGTCGTCGAGGCGATGGACCTGCTGCGCGCCGCCGGGGTGGACGAGCCGGGCGCGATGCTCGGGCCGCTGCTGGGCGCGGCGCTCGACAACGCGCTGCGGCTCGGCATCGACGGGCTGACCGGCCCGGTCGCGCGCGGCGACGCGGGGACGGTCGCCGATCACGTCGCGGAGCTGGGCCGGGTGTCGCCGGAGAGCCGCCGCGCGTACGTCGCGCTGGCCCGGCTGACCGCCGACCGGGCGCTCGGCGCCGGGATGCTCAAGCCGGAGGACGCCGAGCGGCTCCTCGAGGCGCTGGCGGACTGACCGTCTTGTACCGGTACGGACCGCGGCCGGACGGGTCGCGGCAGGACGAGAACGAGTCGAGGGGAGCGTCGTGACGCCCGTCATCGCGAGGACGCGGGAGGAGCTGGCCGCCGCACGGAAGTCCGTGCCGGGCACGCTGGCGCTCGTCCCGACCATGGGCGCGTTGCACGAGGGACACCTGTCCCTGATGCGGGAGGCGCGCGCGCGTGCGGACGGCGTGGCCGTCAGCATCTTCGTGAACCCGCTCCAGTTCGGCCCCGGCGAGGACTTCGACCGGTACCCCCGGACGTTCGAGGATGACGTCGCGGCGTGCGCGCGCGAGGGCGCGGACGTGGTGTTCGCGCCGTCCCGCGACGTGATGTATCCGGCGGAGCCGCAGGTGACGCTGAAGTCGGGGCCGATGGGCGAGGTGGTCGAGGGCGCGTCCCGTCCCGGCCACTTCGATGGAATGCTCACCGTCGTTCTGAAGTTGTTGAACCTGGTACGTCCCGATGTGGCGGTGTTCGGGGAGAAGGACGCGCAGCAGCTCGCCCTGATCCGCCGGATGGTCGCCGACCTGAACGTGCCCGTCGAGATCGTCGGCGCGCCGACCGTCCGGGAGCCGGACGGGCTGGCGCTGTCGAGCCGCAACCGCTACCTGTCGCCGGACGAGCGCCGCACGGCGCTCGCGCTGTCGCGGGCGCTGCGGGCCGGGGCGGACGCCGCCGCGGCGGGGGGCGGGCCGGACGCGGTGCTCGGGGCGGCCCGCGCGGAGCTGGCCGCGGCGGCGTCCGCCGTGCCGCCGCTGGACCCGGACTACCTCGTGCTCGTCGACCCCGCGACGTTCACCGAGGTCGCCGCCGGCCACGCCGGACCGGCCGTGCTCGCCGTCGCGGGACGCGTCGGCGCCACCCACCTGATCGACAACGTTCCCCTCCAGCTCACCAAGGAGCACTGATGTTCCGGACGATGTTCAAGTCGAAGATCCACCGCGCCACGGTGACCCAGGCGGACCTGCACTACGTGGGGTCGCTGACCATCGACCAGGACCTGATGGACGCCGCCGACCTGCTGCCCGGCGAGCAGGTCCACATCGTCGACATCGACAACGGGGCCCGGCTGGAGACGTACCTGATCGCGGGCGAGCGCGGCTCCGGCGTGATCGGGATCAACGGGGCGGCGGCGCGGCTGGTGCAGCCCGGCGACCTGGTGATCATCATCAGCTACGCGCAGCTCAGCGACGCCGAGGCGCGCGAGTTCGTCCCGCAGGTGGTGCACGTCGACCGGTCGAACCGGATCATCTCGCTGGGCTCCGACCCCGCCGAGCCCGTCCCCGGGACGGACGACCGGCGCGGCGACGTCGTGTCCGCGTCGCCCTCGGCGTCGGGCCGCTAGGGCCAGGCGGCCTTCCCGCACCGGGCGCGCGGTGGTCGGTGCGGCCTCGGTCGGTCGGTCGGGGCGGGCGGATCGTCCGGGGGATCCCGGGCGGTCCGCCCGTTCTGTTCGGGGGTCGGGGAAAAGCCCGTTCCGGGGTTAGTGTCACAATGACGAGAATCGAGCCCCCGGAGGAGGGCACATGATCCCTTCCGCGCTGACCGCCCCCGAACCCGGCTGGACCGCCCGCACCGACATCGTCGTCGTCGGCTCCGGCATCGCCGGTCTCGTCGCCGCGCTCCGCTGCCGCCCGCACGGACGCGTCCTGCTCGTCACGAAGGCGCTGCTGGACGCCGGCTCCACGCGCTGGGCGCAGGGCGGCATCGCCGCCGCGCTCGCCCCCGACGACACCCCCGGCGAGCACCTGGCCGACACGCTCGTCGCGGGCGTGGGGCTGTGCGACGAGGACGCCGTCCGCGCCCTGGTCACCGAGGGCCCGGACGCCGTCCGCGACCTCATCGACCTCGGCGCGGCGTTCGACCGCGCCGACGGCGGGACCATCGCGCTGACCCGCGAGGGCGGGCACCGGCGCCGCCGCATCGCGCACGCGGGCGGCGACGCGACCGGCGCGGAGATCAGCCGGGCGCTGCTCGCCGCGCTCAAGGACTCCGGCGTCGAGGTGATCGAGCACGCGCTCGTCCTCGACCTGCTCAAGGACCCGGACGGACGCGCCGCCGGCATCACCCTGCACGTGATGGGGGAGGGCCAGCCCGCGGGCGTGGGCGCCGTCCGCGCGCGCGCCGTCGTGCTCGCCACCGGCGGGCTCGGCCAGGTGTTCTCCGCCACCACCAACCCGGAGGTCTCCACGGGGGACGGCGTGGCGCTCGCGCTGCGTGCGGGGGCCGAGGTCACCGATCTCGAGTTCGTCCAGTTCCACCCCACCGTGCTCTGGCTCGGGGAGGGCGCGCGCGGGCAACAGCCCCTCATCTCGGAGGCCGTGCGGGGAGAAGGCGCCCACCTGACCGACCTCGCGGGCGAGCGCTTCATGGTCGGACGCCACGAACTCGCCGAGCTCGCCCCGCGCGACATCGTCGCCAAGGGGATCACGAACCGGATGCGGCAGACCGGCGCCGCCTGCATGCTCCTGGACGGCCGGCACTTCGGCGCCGCCATGTGGGAGGCGCGCTTCCCGACGATCCTCGCCGCGTGCCGGCACCACGGCATCGACCCCGTGACCGAGCCGATCCCGGTCGTCCCCGCCGCGCACTACGCGAGCGGCGGCGTCCGCACGGACCTGCACGGGCGCACGTCCGTCCCCGGCCTGTACGCGTGCGGCGAGGTCGCCTGCACGGGCGTGCACGGCGCGAACCGGCTCGCGTCCAACTCGCTGCTGGAAGGGCTGGTGTTCGCGGCCCGGATCGCCGACGCCCTCCCCGGCGACCTCGCGGACGCCCCCGGGCCCGGCGAGGCCGCGGCCGTCCCGTCCGGGCCGGGCGCGGGCGGCCTGCCCGACCCGGCGCGGCGGGCGGACGTCCAGCGGATCATGACCGGGCACGCGGGCGTGCTGCGCCGCGCGGACGGCCTGGCGGCCGCCGCCCGCGAGCTCGCCGCCCTGCCCGGCGCGGGCGCCGCCCCCGGCGTCGCCGCGTGGGAGGCCGCGAACCTGCACACGGTCGCGTCCGCGATCGTCGCCGCCGCCCGGCGCCGCGAGGAGACGCGCGGCAGCCACTGGCGCGAGGACTTCCCGGAACGGTCCGACGCGGACTGGCGCGGCCACCTGGTCACGCGGCTCGTCCGGCCGGGCACGGGGAACGATCGGACCGAACTGGTCACCACCTACGAACCCGCGAAGGGGACAGGCGCATGACACCCGAGACGGACGCGGCGCTGCGGGCCGCCGGGCTCGATCCACAGGCTGTGGACAACCTTGTGCGGACGGCGCTCGCCGAGGACGGCGACACCGACGTCACCAGCGAGCCGATCTTCGCACCGGACGACACCGCGGCCGGGGACTTCACCGCCCGCGAGGAGGGCGTCGTCGCGGGCGTCCCGGTCGCCGCGGCCGTGTTCGACCTGCTCGGCGTCGTGCACGAGGCGAAGGCCGCCGACGGCGACCGGGTCGTCCCCGGCCAGGTGATCCTCTCGGTGAGCGGACCGACCCGGGCGGTGCTGCGCGCGGAACGGACGGCCCTCAACCTGCTGACGCATCTGTCCGGAATCGCGACGGCGACGCGGCGCTGGGCCGACGCGATCGACGGGACGAAGGCGCGGGTCCGCGACACCCGCAAGACCCTGCCGGGCCTGCGCGCGCTGCAGAAGTACGCCGTGCGCTGCGGCGGCGGCGTCAACCACCGGATGGGCCTGCACGACGCGGCGCTCATCAAGGACAACCATGTCGCCGCGGCCGGGTCCGTCACCCGGGCTTTCCGGGACGTCCGAAACGTGTACCCCGCGTTGCACGTCCAGGTGGAGTGCGACACCCTCGCACAGGTGGAGGAGGCACTGGCCGCGGGCGCGCGCGCGATCCTGCTGGACAACATGACCGACGCCGAAATGTCAGAAGCCGTCCGGCTTGTGGCGGGGCGGGCGGAACTGGAGGCGAGCGGTGGCCTTACCCTGGAGCGGGCCCGAGACGTCGCCGTGACCGGAGTCGACTACCTTGCCGTCGGCGCGCTGACGCACTCGGCGCGCGTGTTCGACATCGGCCTTGACTTCACCTGACCAGCGGGGACCTGATGCTGCTCACCATCGACGTCGGTAACACCCAGACCGTGCTCGGCCTGTTCGAGGGCGAGGAGGTGATCGAGCACTGGCGGATCAACACCGACCCCCGGCGCACCGCCGACGAGATCGCCGTGGTGCTGCAGGGTCTGGTGCAGCAGAGCCCGCTGCTCGCCGAGACCGACATCAGCGGCATCGCCCTGTGCTCGACCGTCCCGTCCGTGCTGCACGAGATGCGGGAGATGTGCCGCCGCTACTACGGCGACGTCCCCGCGGTCATCGTCGAACCGGGCGTCAAGACCGGGGTGCCCGTCCGGATGGACAACCCCAAGGAGGTCGGCGCCGACCGGGTCGTGAACGCGCTGGCCGCCGTGCACACGCACGGCGGCCCCGCGATCGTCGTCGACTTCGGCACCGCGACCACCTTCGACGCCGTCTCCGCGAAGGGCGAGTACGTCGGCGGCGCCATCGCCCCCGGCATCGAGATCTCGATAGACGCGCTGTCGTCGCGCGGCGCCCAGCTCCACAAGATCGAACTGGTGCGGCCGCGCAACGTGATCGCCAAGAACACCGTCGAGGCGCTCCAGTCCGGGATCATCTTCGGGTTCGCCGGCCAGGTCGACGGGATCGTCGAGCGGATGGCCGACGAGCTCGCCGCCGACCCCGACGAGGTCACCGTCATCGCGACCGGCGGGCTCGCCCCGCTCGTCCTCGAGGAGTCCCGCTGCATCGACGTCTTCGAGCCGTGGCTCACCCTGATCGGGCTCCGGCTGATCTACGAGCGCAACACCGCGTGACGGGTCGCCCGTAGCAGGCACAGCGCCGCGAGCCCGGACAGGACGGCCAGCAGCAGCGCCATCGGGACGGCCCGGGCCAGCACGGTCAGCAGCAGCGGCGTGAACATCCCCGCGTAGACCACCGCGTACGCGGCGGCGGTCAGGCCCGCCAGCTCGTGCGGCGCGGCGATGCGGGCCGTCTCGCCGAGGCTGTAGGTCAGTACGAGCCCGTAGCCGAGGCCCAGCGGGACGGCCGCCGCCGCGGTCAGCGCGGGCGCGCGCAGCGCGACCGTCAGCGCGGCCGCCAGCAGGCCCGCCGACACCGCGAGCAGCCCGGCCCGGGCGACGAGCCGCGGATGCCGCGCCTCCAGCCGCCGCGCGAGCGGCTGCGCCGCCATCCCCGAGCCGAGGGTGAGCGCCGTGACCAGCCCCGCGTGGACGATCGGCGCGCGCTCCACCGGGACGACCGCCGGCAGCAGCGCGAACGCGCTCGTGGGCGCGGCGAACGTCCAGATCGCGACCGGCACGACCGCCCCGCGGAACGCGGGCCGCCGCACCCCGCCGAGCCCCCCGAACCCGCCGAGCCGCCGCCCTCGTGCGAGCCCGTCCGGGGACGGGCGGGCGGGGCGGACGTCGGGGACGCGCAGGGCCGCGGGCACCGCGACCGCCATGATCAGCAGGTGCGGCACATAGGCGGTGACCAGCGGGGACGGCGCCCACTGCGCGACGAGCGCCGCCGCGAGCGGGCCGGCGCCGAACCCGGCCGACACCGCCAGCGCGGTGGCCCGCACGCCGGGGCCGGGCGCCAGCTCCTTGACCCACGCGGTGCCCGCCGCGAGCACCGCGCCCGTCACGACCCCCGCGAGCAGCCGTCCCGCGTACAGCAGCTCCGGCACCGCCGCACCGGCCATCAGGACGAGCGTGGCCGGGGCCGACGCGCACGCGGACGGCAGCGCGACGCGGCGGCGCCCGAACCGGTCGGACAGCGGTCCGCCGAGCGCGAGTCCGGGCACGAGCCCGAGCGCGTACACGCCGAACACGGCCTGCGCGGCCCCGCCGCCGAGGTGCAGCCGCTCGGTGTAGAGCACGAGGAGCGACGCGAACTGGTTGGCGCCCCAGCCGACCCCGAACATGATCAGCGCCACCGGGAGCCAGCGCCGGGGAGGCGTGCCCGACTTGTCCATGATCTTTGTCTACGGGCCGCGCGGTCCCGCCGCCGCCCCCCTTCACGTTTCGCGAACCGGTCCCGCGTGTGATGCGCGTCGCGCGGGGCTCCCTCACGGCATTCGGGACGATTACCGTGAGCGGCATGGAACTGCGTGAACTGGCGTCGTTCCTCGCGGTCGTGGAGGAGGGGCGGTTCGCGCGCGCGGCGGCGCGCCTGTTCCTGTCGCCGCCCGCCGTGACCGCGCACGTCCAGCGGCTCGAGCGCGACCTCGGGGTGCGGCTGCTGGAACGTTCCCCGCTGCGGCTCACCGAGGCCGGCGAGCGGTTCGTGCCGCACGCCCGCGCGGCGCTCGCCGCCGCGAACGCCGCCGTCGCCGCCGTCGCGGTCGCCGGACCGGACGCCGAGCCGGGCCCCGCCGGACCGGTCCTGCGCGTCGGGGTGATGGGGCACGGGTCCGCCGAACTCACCCCCGCGATCGTCCGCGCGTTCCGCCGCGCCCGTCCCGACGTGCGCCTCGCCATCGAGCCGCTCGACTTCACCGAGCACGTCACCGCGCTCGTCGAGAACCGCGTGGACGCCGCGTTCGTCCGTCCCGCACCGGACGACGAGCGCGTCGACGTCGACGTCCTGACGACCGAGTCGCGGATCGTGTGCGTCCCCGCCGACGGGCCGTTCGGCGACGCCGCCGCGCTGCGCCTCGCGGACGTCCCGGACCTGCCGATCGTCGAGGTCCCCGAGGTCACCCCCGCCGTGTTCGCCGACTACCTGTACTTCACCCGCGCGGTGAACGGCGAGCGGGGGCGGCGCGGGCCCGACCTCGCCCGCACCCCGCAGGACGTGCTGCTCAGCGTCGCCGCCGGACGCGGCGTCGGGTCGGCGCTCGCGTCGTTCGCCCGCTTCTACCCGTGGCCCGGCGTCCGGTACGTCCCGATCGTGGACGCGCCGTGGGACAGCAGCGTCCTCGCGACGCGCCGCGGCGACCCGAGCGGCGCCGTGCGGGCGTTCCGGACGCTGGCGGCCGCGCTGGCCCGCGACGCGGGCCCCGCGCTGCTCGGACGGGCGGGCGCCGGCCGGTCCGGACGGCCCGGCGCGGACGCGTCCGACCAAGTGGTTCACGGGGCACCGAGCGGGATCGATAACCTTGACGCGTGAGTGACGAGACCCTCGATGACCTTCCGGAGCAGATGCGCGTCCGGCGGGAGAAGCTCGACCGGCTGCGCGAAAGCGGGATCGACCCCTACCCGGTGACGTTCCCGCGCACGGCGACCATCACCGAGGTCCGCGAGAAACACCCCGACCTGGAGCCGGGCACGGAGACGGGCGAGCGGGTCGGCGTCACCGGGCGGGTCATGCTCGTCCGCAACGGCGGCAAGCTGTGCTTCGCGACGATCCGCGACGGCGGCGGCGAGATCCAGGTGATGCTGTCGCTCGCGAACGTCGGGCAGGAGCAGCTCGACTTCTGGAAGCGCGAGGTCGACCTCGGCGACCACATCGGCGTCGAGGGCGAGGTCATCACGTCGCGGCGCGGCGAGCTGTCGATCATGGCCGACCGGTTCGCGATCACGTCCAAGTGCCTGCGCCCGCTGCCGGAGAAGCACGCGGGCCTCACCGACCCCGAGGCGCGGGTGCGGCAGCGGTACGTCGACCTGATCGTCAACGACGAGGCCCGGCGGATGGCGCGGATCCGCAGCGCGACCGTGCGCGCCGTCCGCGACTTCTGGCACGACGAGGGCTACCTCGAGGTCGAGACGCCGATGCTGCAGCCCGTCCACGGCGGTGCGACGGCGCGCCCGTTCACCACGCACATCAACGCGTACAACATGGACCTCTACCTGCGGATCGCGATCGAGCTGTACCTGAAGCGGCTCGTCGTCGGCGGGATCGAGAAGGTCTTCGAGATCAACCGGAACTTCCGCAACGAAGGCGCGGACTCCACCCACAACCCCGAGTTCACGATGCTCGAGGCGTACGGGACGTACCTCGACTACAACGACATGGCCGAGCTCACCCAGCGGATGTACCAGAAGGCGGTCGTCGCCGCGCTGGACACGACGGTCGTCGTCCACGACGGCCAGGAGATCGACCTCGGCGTGGCCGAGTGGCCCCGGATCACGCTGTACGGGTCGGTGTCGGAGGCGCTCGGCGAGGAGATCACCCCGCACACCCCGATCGAGGCCGTCCGCAAGCTCGCGGACGGGCGCGGCGTGAGCTGGGACCCCAAGTGGGGCCAGGGCAAGCTCGTCCAGGAGATCTTCGAGGAGCTGATCGAGCACACGCTCGTCCAGCCGACGTTCGTCATGGACTTCCCGCTGGAGACGTCGCCGCTGACCCGGCAGCACCGCGAGGAGCCGCTGCTCACCGAGAAGTGGGACCTCATCGGGTTCGGCACCGAGCTCGGCACCGCCTACTCGGAGCTGGTCGACCCGATCGAGCAGCGCCGCCGGCTCACCGAGCAGTCGCTGCTGGCCGCGGGCGGCGACCCCGAGGCCATGCAGCTGGACGAGGACTTCCTGCGGGCGCTCGAGTACGCCATGCCGCCGACCGGCGGGATGGGCGCCGGCATCGACCGGATGATCATGGCGTTCACCGGCAAGGGCATCCGGGAGACGATCCTGTTCCCGCTGGTCAAGCCGGAGTAGCGCGCGCCGCCCCGGCCGGGGGGCGCGCGGAGGCGCGGCGCCGCGGGCGCCGAACGCCCGTGCGCGTTCCGGCCGGGATGGCATGATCGTCCGGTGAGTACCCCCCTCCGGCCCGAAGACCCCCGAAACCTCGGCCAGTACGCGCTGTCCGCGCGCCTCGGCGAGGGCGGGCAGGGGGCCGTCTACCTGGGGCGCGGCCCGGACGGCGCGGCCGTCGCCGTCAAACTGCTCCACAAGGCCGACCGGGACGCCCGGCTGCGCTTCCTCGAGGAGGCGGCGAACGCCCGCCGCGTCGCCCGGTTCTGCACCGCGCAGGTGCTGGACGCCGGCATGTTCGACGACCGCCCCTACATCGTCAGCGAGTACGTGGAGGGCCCGTCCCTGCACGACCGCGTCTCCCGGGACGGGCCGCTGGACGGCGCCGACCTGGAGCGGCTCGCCATCGGCACGGCGACGGCCCTGGCCGCCATCCACCAGGCCGGCCTCGTGCACCGCGACCTCAAGCCGCACAACGTGCTGATCGGCGCCTACGGGCCGCGCGTGATCGACTTCGGGGTCGCGCGGGTGCGCAACGACGCGCAGAGCACGGGCGTGTCGGGGACCCCGGCCTACATGGCGCCCGAGCAGTTCGAGCGGAACCCGCCCAGCCCGGCCGGGGACGTGTGGGCGTGGGGCGCCACGCTGGCGTTCGCCGCGAACGGCCGCGCCCCGTTCGCGGCGGGCTCGCTGGCGGCGACGGTCGAGCGCATCCGGACCGGCGAGCCCGGCCTCGGCCGCCTCGACGGGCCGCTGCGCGGCCTCGTCGTCGAGTGCCTCGCCAAGGACCCGGCGGCGCGGCCCACCGCCCGCGGGCTGCTGCTCGCGCTCGTCGAGCAGGCCGAGACCGCGGTGCCCGCCGCCGGGCCGCCCGGCGACCTGCTCGGGCAGGGCGCGGGCGCCGCGGCGTCGCTCGTCTCGGTCCCGTCCGCCGCCCTCCCGCCGGACCCCGCCGCCCCGGACGCGGGCGTGGGCGTGGGCGCGGGCGCAGGGACAAGCGCGGGTACGGGCGCGGGTGCGACGGTCGCGGACGCCGGGGGCGCGGACGCCGGGGGCGCGGACGCCCGTCCGTCCGATCCGGCGGTCACGGTGCCGCCGCAGCGGGACGGGCGGCTCCGGCGCGTCCGGCGGAACGGCCTGCACCTCGCGTTCGTCGCGCTGGTCGCGGCGGGATCGGCGGCGCTCGCGACGTTCGCCGTCAACCGGAGCACCGGCGGGGACGGCGGCGGCGCCGACGTGCGGACGGGCGCGGGCGTGCAGACCGTCGTGACCGTCACCGCCGTCCCGGCGGCTCCCAGCATCACGCCGAGCGCCGAGCCGTCCGGAACCCCCGCCGCGCGGCCGTCCGGAACCACGGCCCCGGCGGCGCCCGCCCCGGCGCCGACGAAGCCCCGGCGGACCGCCGGGGCCGCGCCGTCGCCCCGGAGCACCGACCTCGGCGGCGTCTCGCTGTGGGACTGGTGCCGGGTCAAGGAGTACGAGGGCGCCTACTGGCTGGACGGCGCGTGGCGCTGCAAGCGCGGTTCCGAGCGGTACGCGGTCCCGCTCGACGAGGCGTGCCGCTGGCAGTACCGCCGGGACGACGCGGTGGCCCGGTTCCGGGACCCGGCCGTGCCCCGCAGCATCTACTGCGCGACCGCCTGAGCCGTCCCGGGCCGGGCCCGCGTCAGGTGGAGTCGCGGACGACGATCTCGGGCCGCAGCACGACCTGCCGGTGCTGGTGCGAGGGGCCCTCGCGGATCTCGGCGAGGGCCAGCTCGGCGGCCTCCCAGCCGAGCTCGCGGCGCGGCTGCCGGACCGTCGTGATCGGCACGGCGGCGCTGGCGGCGAGCTCGATGTCGTCGTAGCCGATGACCGCGATGTCGTCCGGCACCCGGACGCCCAGCCGCGTCAGCTCGTTGATCAGCCCGATCGCGAGGAGGTCGTTGGCGCAGAACACGCCGTCCGGGCGCGGCGACATCGCCAGGACCCGCCCCGCCGCCGCGCGCCCCTCGGTGATGCTGAGCGCCTCCTGCACCAGGACCTCCGGCGCGTCGAGGCCCGCCTCGACGAGCGTGCGGGCGGCGCCGTCCCGCCGGTGGACGCACGGTGCCGGCTCGGGCCGCCCGGTCACGAACGCCACCCGCGCGCAGCCCGCGCCGAGCAGGTGCGCGGCCGCGATCTCGCCGCCCGCCACGTGGTCGACGCGGGCGGAGCAGGCGTCCGGCGCGTCCCGGTCGATCAGCACGACGCTGAGCCCGGCCGCGCGCAGCTCGGCGATGCGGCGCGGGCCGAGCCCGACCGGGATGATGAGCGCCCCGGCGACCCGGTGCTCCTCGAGCAGGTCGAGCGAGCGCCGCTCCTTGGCCGACGAGTGGTCGCTGGAGATCCACAGCGCGTCGTGGCCCGCCTCGTTCAGCGCGAGCTCGGCGCCGCGCGCGACGTCGCTCGCGTACGGGTTCGTCAGGTCCTCGACGATGACGCCGAAGGCGAGCCGCGTCTCGCGGCGGCCCCGCCCGGACGCGCGCCCGCCGGCCCCGTCGGCCGACCGGTCGACCGGCCCGTCGGCGCCGTCCGCGCCGCCTTCCGCGCCGCCCGACCGGGCCCGGTGCGGGCCCTGGCGCAGCCGGCGGGCCGACTCGTTGCGGACGAACCCGAGTTCGTCGATCGCGGCGCGCACACGGTCACGGGTGGCTTCGGCCACGAGGTCTGGCCGGTTTAGGACATTCGAAACGGTCCCAACTGAGACCCCGGCTCGCTTCGCCACCTCACGAATACTGGTCTGTGGCAACTCGCTCCTCATCCGCCCCCGGCGACGTTATCCCAGGTAGCGGCATTCTCTATCGCGCGGGCTCGAGCGGTCCGTCACACATGGCGACCATACGAGCACACAAGGCATTTGACCAGCGCTTGACGGGCCGGATCCGGCCGCCTAGCGTTCCGAGCCGAAGCGTAGCTTGAAACGATTCATGATCTTCGCCTACGGCGAGGACCACGCTGGATCCGAGGAAGGGACGGGCGCGGATGGCTGGCGACCAGAGCCCGTGTCGTCCGGAAGGCCAACGACTGAATCGTCACCCGGAGTTCCCCCGCGCATCCCCGCAATCGGCCGATCGGCCACCTCCGGCCAAGCTCGTGAGACAGCAAGGGAACCTGATGATCTAGTCCGGAGGGCTCCGGACCCGGCAACCCAACGCGCGTACACGAGGCCGAACCCGTGCCTGTGCAGCGGACGGCTGCATCCCCGCGGTCATCACCACGGACGAGGGAGGACGGAGTGGAACAGGCCACACTCGCACGTCGTGGCACCGACGAGTTCGGGCTGAGCGAGGAGGAGATCCGACTGCTGGCCCAGATCGCGAGCGGTGTCACCGCCGATGTGGCGGCACGAAAGCTGGAACTGAGCGCGCGGACCCTGCGCCGCCGGTTGCGGACGATCTGCGACCGGCTGGAGGTCGGCACCCCTATCGAGGCCGTGGTGTGGGCGGCCCGGAGGCAGCTCATCTAGCGCGCGCACGACGGCGCCCGTCCGGGGAAGGCGGGCGTTCACCGGCAGGACCAGGCGGCACACTCACCCGACGCGAACTCCGTCCGACCCCGCGGCGGCGGCGCCGGCTTCCCGGCAGGTAGGTCCCTGCGGGAGGCGCCGCCGCGGACGTTGTTCACGGGACGTCCGCCGCCCGAGCCGTCCGAGCCGTCCCGCCGTTCCCGCGGCGCGCGTCACGCGACGCGCACCCCGCCCGCGAACGGCCGTCCCGCCATGGGTGCGATCCGGACGACGTCGCCGGTGTGCGGCGCGTGGATCATCTTCCCGTCGCCGACGTACATGCCCATGTGGTGCAGGTCGGAGTGGAAGAACACGAGGTCGCCCGGCTGCAGCTCGCTCCTCGAGACGCGCACGCCCGACGTGAACTGGCTGCCGGTGTAGTGCGGCAGGTTGACCCCGACCTGCTTGTAGGCCCACATCGTCAGGCCGGAGCAGTCGAAACTGCCGGGCCCCTCCGCGCCCCACACGTACGGACGTCCCAGCTTGCTCATCGCGTACTTCAGCGCGCGCGCCGCCTTGCCCGTGCCGACCACCGGAAGTGCGGCGAGCTTCTCGGGCGCCTGCTTGATCACCTTTCCGCGGATCTTCTCGTACTCCCGCGTGACCTTCGCGCGCTGCTCCTCCACCTTCTCCTTCAGCTCGGTCGCCTGCGCGGCCCGCTGCTCGGCGGACCGGCGCGCGCGCTCGGCGGACTGCATCGCCCGCATGTACGCGATGACCTTGGTGCTTTCCTGGTCGGAGAAGTAGTCGAGGGTCGCGGCCCGGTCGAGGACGGCCTGCGGGTCCTGCGCCGCGATGAACGTGACGGCCGGGTCGTCCCCGCCGTGCATGTACCGGGTCGCGGCGAGGCGTCCGATCTCCTTCCGCAGCGCGTCGAACGCCGCGCGCTGCCCGTCGGCGTTCGCCTCGGCCGCCGCGGCGGCCCGCCGCGCCTGGTCCAGCTGCGCCCGGAGGCCGTTGTACTGCTCGGTGAGCTTCTCGAAGTCGTCGGCGAGCCGGTACGCCGCCGAGGTGAGGTCTCCGGCTGCGGCCGGCCCGGGGTCGGCGAGCGCCGCCGGGCCCCGCTGCGGGGCGGCGACGTGCGGGGCGGCCGACACGACGGCGGCCGCCGCGGCCACCGCGGCCGTCCGGCGGGGGAGGCGGGCACGGCGCGGTCGGGACGCGGGTCGCGAAGGCTCCACGCGCTCTCCTCTCGTGGTCGCCCGCCGGGGCGGCGGTCTCGGGACGGCCGCGGCGGACCGTGCCGGGCCGAACCGGCCGTCCGCGGCGCGCGGGCTCGCGGCGCGCGGATCGGTCCGTGCGGTCTGTCGGATCACCCTGACGGTGCGGCGCCACCGGGAACACGACCCCGGGCGCTCCCGAAAACGGGAATCCCGCCGTCCGGAGCGGCCGCTGGGCCTCGGACGCGGCGGTCCGGCCCGGGTCTGCGCCGGGCCGACATCAGCGCAGGACACTAACGGAACCGGTGTGCGATTCCAACAAGAACGCGCGAAGACGCAGGTCAGCGCCCGTGTCCCGCGCTCGGCGTCCGCACCGGTTCGCGGGGTTCGGTAATGTCGCCTGTTTGTGGAAGTCGTGATCCGGCGTGCGCGCACCGCCGACGTCAAGGAGATCCGCAGGCTGGTCGACATGTACGCCGGGTCGGGACGACGCCTGCTGAAGAAGACCGCGGTGACGCTCTACGAGGACGTCCAGGAGTTCTGGGTCGCCGAGGACGCGCAGGCGGGCGGCCGCGTCATCGGCTGCGGCGCCCTGCACGTGATGTGGGAGGACCTCGCGGAGGTGCGCTCGGTCGCCGTCGACACCGGGTACGGCGGGCGCGGAATCGGCCACCGGATCGTCGCGCGGCTCCTCGAAACCGCCCGGGAACTCGGCGTCCGGAGGGTTTTCTGCCTTACCTTCGAAGTGGAGTTCTTCGCCCGTCACGGCTTCCGGCAGCTTCTGGGGACTCCGGTGTCGCCAGAGGTGTACGAGGAGCTTCTGCGTTCGTACGACGAAGGCGTGGCCGAGTTCCTGGACCTCGACAGGGTGAAGCCGAATACGTTGGGCAACACCCGGATGTTGCTTCGCCTGGAGGACTGACCGAATGAGCGAATCCCCCCACCGCGGCGGCCCGTACCAGCCGCCGCAGGGTCAGGGGTCCTACGGCCCCCCGCCCTCGTACCAGGGTCCCCAGTGGCAGCAACCGCAGCAACCGCAGCAGCCCGCGCGCCCCCCGGCGCGGCAGCAATGGCAGCAGCAGCCCGCCCAGCAGCAGTGGCAGCAGCAGCCGTCGTCCTATGACCCGGCCTACGGGGGCGGCGGTTACGACCCCGGTTACGGGCAGCACGGGGCGCCGTCCCAGGGCGCTCCCTACGCCGGCACGCCGTTGGCCCCCATTCTGCGGCGCGCCGGGGCCCGCCTCATCGACAACTCGATCGTCGCGGTGTTCGGCTTCGCGCTCGTCCTGCCGGTCGTCGTCGGCACGGTCGGCCTCGACGAGGCCGGGAGCAGCGCCAAGGACGAGGGCGGCATCTGGAACTGGCCCATCATCTTCACGCTGTTCTTCGTGCTCTCGGTGCTGCCGTTCATCTACGAGGCCGTGCAGCTCGCCATGTGGGGACGCACGTGGGGCAAGCGGCTCCTCGGCATCGGCGTCGTCCAGGCGCAGCCCGAGGGGGAGCCGCTGACGACGACGCAGGGCGTCTGGCGCGCGGGCATCACGCACATCGCGTACCAGCTCGGCGTGTTCTTCTTCCTCGTCCTCGCCGTGATGGTGTGGAGCTACGCCGCTTACGGCATGCTGCTCGTCTGGATCGGCATGGTCATGGCCCACCTCTGGGCGATCTGGGACCAGCCCCTGCACCAGGCCCTGCACGACCGCTTCTCCAACACCCTGGTCATCGACGAGCGCGCCCTGTACGACGACGGGCACGGGCACGGCGACCACGGGGACGGCGAGACCACCCAGTTCGTCCGCTAGGCCGGGGAGGACGGCGATGGAGACGTCGCAGCCCGCTCCCGCGGAGCCGTCCGGGACGGCCGCCGTGCGGCTGCTCGCCGAACCGGGCCAGCGGCTCCTCGCCCGCATCGTCGACACGCTGGTCGTCGGCCTGCCCGTCATGCTCGTCCTCCGGGAGGCGCTGCCGCACGGTGCCCTCGACCTCGTCGCGCCGCCCGCCGTCGCCGGGTGCCTGCTCGTCTACGAGGCCGTCCAGCTCGCGCTGTGGGGGCGGACGCCCGGCAAGCGCTTCGCCGGCATCGAGGTCGTCCGCGCCGAGGACGTGCGGGCCGAGGCCGTCCTCGACCGGCCCGACGAGGACGCGCCGCCCCCGGACGCCCGCGCCGGCGTCGAACACGGCGAACGCGGCCGGGCCGACGATCCCGCGCGCCTCGGCGCCCTGCGCGGTGCGCTCCGCGCGGCGGTCTACGCGGTCCCGATCGTGGCGCGCCCCGTTCCCGTGGCCGGGCTCCTCGCGAGCGTGTTCTGGGTGGCGAACGCCGGCCTGCTGTTCGAGGGCCGGAGCCGTCAGGCGCTCCACGACAGGCTCGCGGGCACCGTCGTGGTCAAAAGCCCGGGCGCCCGTTCCACGACGTTCTGACGGGCCTCTCGGCGGCCCGCAGGCGCGCCTGCGGGCCGCCGAGAGGCCCGTCCGTCCTTCTTCCCGCGGAAGGGCTTCCCCGCCCGCCATAGGACCGCTCCAGCGCCCGCTTCCCGGCCCCCTTCCGTGGACCTCCCGCCGCACAACTGCGGCCGTCCCGCGGGTTTTGGGGAGTGGCCCTCCGTGTTTCGGACGCCCCCGTTCAGCGGGCGAATCCCAGCTCGTTCCGGTTACGGCCGCGAATCGGCGAGGATCTGTCCCTTCCCGGACGAGCCCTCCGGTTTGGGATGGGCCCGCCGGGGCACTCGGGCCGGCCAAGGAAGTGGGGCGGCGGGGCGGTTTGTGTCGCTTATCAACCGATTTCGGGATGGGGTGGCGGCCGCCGTGCTTCGGCGGTGCCGCGGCACGGAGACTTCGCGCCGCCGGCGAGGCAACCGATTTTCGCCCGCGGGCCCCGTCGCGTTATCGAGCGACATGCCCCGGTGACGGCCCGTAAGCCCCGCGCCACCGGGCCTCCCGAGGCTCCGCTCTTTCCTCGTGCGGTGCGGTTAGTGCCGTTACGCCAGGGTTAATCGGTGCTGGGCGATGTTGGTGCGCCGTACCTGTTAAGGTCCCCCGCGGACCCTTTTCCGTCCCCGCCGGCGCGGCGTCCCGGGCGGGGGTCGTCCGCAAAGCTCCGGCTAACCTCCCAGGTCGGGCGCGGGTGGGCAGTGATGTCGGTCACGCCGAAATCCGCCGAGCCGGGGCGACCGCGCGCAAATTCATACGGACCGGCCCGCCTCCTGACGGGCCCGTCGAGGCGCGCCCTCCCGGAATCAGCAAGGGCGATGACGATGAGTTACCAGGGGGGAAGGGGACTTCATCGCGAGTGTTGAATTGTCATCCACGCACATCGCGGTATATCTTTGCAAGCAATGCAGTTTGCTCCAGCGAAAGGTCTGTCCTCATGGCACAGAAGGTTCAGGTGCTTCTCCTCGACGACCTCGACGGTGGTGAGGCGGACGAGACCGTGACGTTCTCGCTCGACGGCGCCTCCTACGAGATCGACCTGAGTGACGCCAACGCAAAGAAGCTGCGGGATTCCCTGCAGCCGTTCGTGGAGAAGGCGCGCAAGGCGGGCACCGTCAGCCGCAACAAGCGGCGGCAGCGGGGCGCCTCCAGCCGTGAGCGCAGCGCCGAGATCCGGACCTGGGCCAAGAACAATGGCATCAAGGTCAATGAGCGCGGCCGCATCCCCGCCCACGTGATCGAAAAGTACGAGGCGGCGCACTGACCCGGTCGGCCGACGGCCCGCCTCCGTCCGCGGGGCGGGCCGTTCGCGTCCGCGCCCCGCGCCCGGACGGCGCCGCGTGCGCCGCCCGTCCGGGGCCGGGACGAACGGGCGGGCCCGTCCGGTCCGAAGGCGAAGCCGTCCGGCCGGAAGAAGGGGACGCGTCGGCGCGTTCTACGAGGGACCGCACGCGCACGTCCGTCCGGCGTCCCGGAGACGCCCGGCCGGACCCCGGAACCGCGCCGGACGGGCAAAAGCGTCCGTTCGCTTGTGGCGTAGCGTTCCGGACGTTTCGCGGGGCGCGCGACGAGGTAGACCCGGCCGTCAAGGCACACCTTCTCCGAACTCGGCCGCGCCTCGGACGACCTGCGGAAAGCCCCCGTTCGCTTGGGGCGTAGCGGGAACATGACGCGCCGATGCGGTAGTTGGATGAGACTGAACAGCGCTTAGCTGGGGAACGTCTCCTGGTGGGAGTGCACCGGGTGGCCTCCTCGGGGCGGGCTAGCATGCGGAAGGACAGTTCCGGACGTTCCGGACTCTGCCCAACCGCTCTGTGAGGAGCGACGAGATGTTCGAGAGGTTCACCGACCGCGCGCGGCGGGTTGTCGTCCTGGCACAAGAAGAAGCCAGGATGCTCAACCACAACTACATCGGCACCGAGCACATCCTCCTGGGTCTGATCCACGAGGGTGAGGGTGTCGCCGCAAAGGCTCTGGAGAGCCTGGGGATCAGCCTTGAGGCGGTACGCCAGCAGGTCGAGGAGATCATCGGCCAGGGCCAGCAGGCGCCGTCGGGCCACATCCCGTTCACTCCGCGCGCCAAGAAGGTCCTTGAGCTGTCACTGCGCGAGGCGCTGCAGCTGGGCCACAACTACATCGGCACCGAGCACATCCTGCTCGGCCTGATCCGCGAGGGCGAGGGCGTCGCCGCGCAGGTCCTGGTGAAGCTGGGCGCCGACCTCAACCGGGTGCGGCAGCAGGTCATCCAGCTGCTGCACGGGTACCAGGGCAAGGAGCCGGCCGCCTCGGGCGGCCCCTCGGAGGCTGCCCCCTCCACGTCCCTCGTGCTGGACCAGTTCGGCCGCAACCTGACGCAGGCGGCGCGCGAGGGCAAGCTCGACCCGGTCATCGGCCGGGACAAGGAGATCGAGCGGGTCATGCAGGTGCTGTCCCGCCGTACCAAGAACAACCCCGTCCTGGTGGGCGAGCCCGGCGTCGGCAAGACCGCCGTCGTCGAGGGCCTCTCCCAGAAGATCGTCAAGGGCGAGGTGCCCGAGACGCTGAAGGACAAGCAGCTGTACACCCTCGACCTCGGCGCGCTGGTCGCCGGGTCCCGCTACCGCGGCGACTTCGAGGAACGGCTGAAGAAGGTCCTCAAGGAGATCCGCACCCGGGGCGACATCATCCTGTTCATCGACGAGCTCCACACGCTCGTCGGCGCGGGCGCCGCCGAGGGCGCGATCGACGCCGCCAGCATCCTCAAGCCGATGCTGGCCCGCGGCGAGCTCCAGACCATCGGCGCCACCACCCTCGACGAGTACCGCAAGCACCTAGAGAAGGACGCCGCGCTCGAGCGCCGGTTCCAGCCGATCCAGGTCGCCGAGCCGTCGCTGGCGCACACCATCGAGATCCTCAAGGGCCTGCGGGACCGCTACGAGGCGCACCACCGCGTGTCCATCACCGACGGCGCCCTCGTCTCGGCCGCGCAGCTCGCCGACCGCTACATCAGCGACCGGTTCCTGCCCGACAAGGCGATCGACCTCATCGACGAGGCCGGCTCCCGGATGCGGATCCGCCGCATGACCGCGCCGCCGGACCTGCGCGAGTACGACGAGAAGATCGCCGACGTCCGGCGCGAGAAGGAGTCCGCGATCGACGCGCAGGACTTCGAGAAGGCCGCCGCGCTCCGCGACTCGGAGAAGCAGCTCCTCGGCCAGAAGGCGCAGCGGGAGAAGGAGTGGAAGGCCGGCGACATGGACGTCGTCGCCGAGGTCACCGACGAGCTCATCGCCGAGGTCCTCGCCACCGCCACCGGCATCCCGGTGTTCAAGCTGACCGAGGAGGAGAGCTCCCGCCTCCTGCGCATGGAGGACGAGCTCCACAAGCGGGTCATCGGCCAGGAGGACGCCATCAAGGCGCTGTCCCAGTCGATCCGCCGCACCCGCGCCGGCCTGAAGGACCCGAAGCGCCCCGGCGGCTCGTTCATCTTCGCCGGCCCGTCCGGCGTCGGTAAGACCGAGCTGTCCAAGACGCTCGCCGAGTTCCTGTTCGGCGACGAGGACGCGCTGATCCAGCTCGACATGTCCGAGTTCATGGAGAAGCACACGGTCTCCCGCCTGTTCGGCTCCCCGCCCGGCTACGTCGGGTACGAGGAGGGCGGCCAGCTCACCGAGAAGGTGCGCCGCAAGCCGTTCTCGGTCGTCCTGTTCGACGAGATCGAGAAGGCCCACCAGGACATCTTCAACAGCCTCCTGCAGATCCTGGAGGACGGCCGCCTCACCGACGCGCAGGGCCGTGTCGTGGACTTCAAGAACACCGTCATCATCATGACGACGAACCTGGGGTCCAAGGACATCTCCAAGGGCGTCTCGATGGGCTTCGCCCGCCAGAACGACGAGCAGGGCTCGTACGAGCGGATGAAGGCCAAGGTCTCCGAAGAGCTCAAGCAGCACTTCCGGCCCGAGTTCCTCAACCGTGTCGACGACACGGTCGTGTTCCACCAGCTCACCCCGAAGGAGATCATCCAGATCGTCGATCTGATGATCGCCAAGGTGGACGAGCGGCTCCGCGACCGCGACATGGGCATCGAGCTCCGCCAGGAGGCCAAGGACCTGCTCGCCGAGCGCGGCTACGACCCGGTCCTGGGCGCCCGTCCGCTGCGCCGCACGATCCAGCGCGAGATCGAGGACCAGCTGTCGGAGAAGATCCTCTACAGCGAGCTCAAGGCCGGCCAGATCGTGATCGTGGGTGTCGAGGGCACCGGCGAGGACGCGAAGTTCACCTTCAAGGGCGTCCCGAAGCCGACCACCGTCCCCGACAGCCCGCCCCCGATCGAGGGCGCGGTCAACTTCAACAAGGACTGACCGCCCGTCCGACCACAAAGGCCCGCACCGCTCCGGTGCGGGCCTTTTGGCCTTCCTTGGCGAACACGTTACGTGACTTGCCGGTAACGATTAGTCTTCGAACATGCCATCGAAGGACCACGAGCTCCCGCTGGAGATGGTGCGCAACCAGCCGGACCTCGTCCCCGAACTCCTCCGCAGCGTGTTCCATGAGGACATCCCTGAGATCCCGGAGGGGGACGCCAGCCTTACATCCGAGACCTACAACGCATTCCATCCGCAGGAACTCCGCTGCGACGCGACCGTCCTCGTGGGCGACCCGGAGAAGCCCTCGTTGGGCATCATCGTCGAGTCCCAGCTGAGGGACGATCCCAGCAAGGGCTTCAGTTGGCCCGCGTACGTGGCGAACGTCCGCCTGCGCCATAAGTGCGACACGATCCTGCTCGTCTTCTGCCCGGACGAACGCGTAGCGCGGGCCTGCGCCAGGCCCATCCTTATGGGGCACCCCGAGCTGATCCTCAAGCCCCTGACCTTCCACCCCGGGCTCGTGGGCCCGATCACCGACCCGGAACGGGCGCGAAAGGTCCCCGAACTCGTCATCCTCAGCACCCCCGCACACGCCGATGGTCCGCATCGGGTCGCCGTCCTGGACAGCTACAACGCGGCGATCGACCATGTAGCCCAGGTTCAGGGTGTCGCTATCGCTACGCAGTATCATGACCACACAACGCCACAGCTGTCAGCTGTAGCCCGCAAGCTCATGGAGGAACGCATGCAGGCCGCCGGTTACGAGTGGAAGTCGGAGTTCGCCATCCACCACCGTGCCGAGGGCAAGGCCGAGGGCAAGGCCGAGGGCAGGACGGAGGAGGCGGCAAAGCTGGTCCTGCGCATCCTGCAGAAGCGCGGAGTGTGTGTTTCTGATGATGCGCGCCGGCGCATCACCGAGTGCACGGACCTCGAACAGCTCGAGGAGTGGGTGCTGGATGCCGGAACGGTCGCCTCGGTCGACGAACTGTTCACCGGATGACGTTCATCGACTACAGTCAGCGGCCCGAATTCGACGCCTGCAGGTGTAAGGTCGGCGCGTCCGTGCGGCGCGTGAAGGACGCCGCAATGCCCTGCAGGCTGCGGGACGTCCAGGCTGCAGGCCAGTCGTCCGGGGTGAACCCCGCGTCGAGGTCGACGTGGTGGACGAGCACCTCGGTGAGGCGCGCGTCGGTCGCACGCGCCACCGGGTGTGCGGCACCGGACGTCCACTCCACGGCTCGTCCCCAGGACTCCGCGGGCATCGCCTCGTAGGCGGCGGCGAACCGCTCGGCGCTTTCCCGCACATCGGCCACCAGGGCGGCGGCGCCGCGCTCCGCGCCGGCCTCGATCTCGGCGGAGCGGGCGTCCATGCTCGGGTACTCGCGGGTCTCCTCGCCGGTTCGCGCCCACGTCAGAAGCCGGGTGCCGCCGTCGGCGTTGCGCGCCACGTGGGTGAGGACGTGCGCGCGTGTCCAGCCGGGCAGCAGGGACGGCGCGCGTACGTCCGTGTCGTCGAGGCGGGTGGCGGTGGCGACGAGGTCCTCGGTCGCCGCCGTGATCCGCTCGAGCGGTTCCACCGCGGGCGTCGTCACTGCAGGGGCTCGCCTGTCTCCAGGAGGGTCTTCAGGCCCGCGATGAGTTCGGGCCAGCCCTGGCTGACCATGGTGCGCATGGTGCTGTCGGGGGCGAAGCCGTCGTGGACGACCGTGAGCTTGACCGTGTCGTCGCCGTGCGGTTCGAGGTCGAACGTGACGCGGGTGCGGCGTTCGGCGCGGAGCTTCGCGAGGGCGTCCGCGCCGATGCCGGCGGCCTCGGCCCATTCGGACGTCGGGGTGTGCCAGGTGTAGGAGAGGCGGCGGGGCGGGTCGGCTTCGAGGACGACCTGTTCGGGGTCGGCGATCTTCCGGCCGTTCTCCTCCCAGACCATGGTGGATCCGGGGGACCAGTCGGTATCGAAGGTCACGCCCCAGTAGCGGGCGGTGAAGGCCGGGTCGGTGAGGGCCTGCCAGAGGCGTTCCGGCGTGGTCTTGATGTAGGTCGTGTAGACGAAGTCGTCGCTCATCGGGCTTTCCTCCAGTGCGGTTTTCAGGTCGGCGAGGGTCTGGGCGCGGTCGCGGTCGTAGCGGCGGATCCAGCGGTCGGCGATCGCGTTGATGGGCGCCGCGTTGAGGTAGTGGAGCTTCTCCCGCCCCCGCCGGACGGGCGTGACGAGTTCGGCGTCCTCCAGCAGGGCCAGGTGCTTGCTGACCGACTGGCGGGTCATGTCGAGCCCGGCGCACAGTTCGCGCAGCGTCTGCCCGTTGCGGGCGTTGAGGCTGTCGAGCAGGCGGCGGCGGGTCGGTGGCCGTGGTCGGGGGCTGCTCGGTGCGGCGGGCGTGGGCCGCGACGGACGTGCGGAACAGTTCGTCGATCTCGCGGCCGTTGCCGTCCCGGTAGCGGTCGCGGTGGGCGTTCAGGTGCGCCGCCAGGGCCTTGCGGGTGGCCTGCGGGACGAGGTGGCCCGCTGCGGCGGCCTTGCCCAGGAAGATCGACATGAGGCCGGGGACGTCGTACGGGCGGAACCCGAGGGTGCGGGCGAAGCGGGACGCGAGGCCGGGGTGCGCGGCGAGGAGCCCCTCCAGTTCGGCGGTGCGGCCCGCGGCGACGACCACCGCCTCGCCGCGGTGGTCCTCCATGAGCTTGACGAGGGCGTCGACGGCCTCCTGCCCGAGGTCGTGGGCCTCGTCGATGAACAGGACCCCGCCGCGCGCCCGCTCGAAGACGTCCGCGTGCGGCCCGGCGAGGTCCGCGGGGGACGCCTCGACGACCTGGCCCCCCGCGAGGACGCCGAGGGCGGCGAGGAGTTCGCCGTACAGCCGGGCCACGGTGGTCTTGCCGGTGCCGGGCGGGCCCGCGAAGACGAGGTGGCCGGTGAAGGGGCCGGCCTCCGGGCCCGCGCCGAGGACGTCGGCGAGGTCGCGGATCCCGCGCTTGACGTCGTCGAGCCCGGTCAGCGCGTCGAGCCGGTCGAGGATGGCGCCGACCTGCGCGGAGTCGCCCGCCCGGACGGCGAGTCCGGTGCCGACGTCGAGGTCCTCGGCGCGCAGCTCGGACAGTTCGTCGCCGGACGGCAGGTCGTCCCGTTCGGCGAGCCGCTGCGCCTGCCGTTCGACCGCGGCCTCGAAGACGCGCCGGGCCGCGCGGCCGTTGGCGAAGGCCGCGTCGCGCTCGACGGCCGCGAAGTGCGCGAGGACCGCGTCGCGGGCCTCGCCCGCCAGCCGGTAGCCGTCCCGGGTGGCGTGCAGTTCGACGATGCCGAGGAGTTCGGACGGGCCGTAGGGCTCGAAGACGACGGTGCGGGGGATCCGGGTGGCGAGGCCGGGGTTCGCGTCCAGGAACGCGCGCATCTCCGCCGGGGGGCCGGCGGCGATGACGACGACCTCGTCGCGGTGGTCCTCCATGAGCTTGACCAGGGTGTCGACGGCCTCCCGCCCGACGTCGACGCCGCCCACGGGACGGGCGAGGGTGTGGGCCTCGTCGATGAGCAGCACGCCGCCGCGCGCCTCGTTGAACATCTGCGCGGTCTTCGGCGCGGTGCCGCCGACGTGCTCGGCGACGAGCTGCGACCGCCCCACCTCGACGAGGTGGCCGGTCGAGACGACGCCGAGCGCCGCGAGGAGGCGCCCGTACAGCCGCGCGACGGTGGTCCTGCCGGTGCCGGGCGGGCCCGCGAACACCATGTGCCGCCCGATCGCGGGGCCGGGCGGCAGGCCCGCGCGCCGCCGCTGCTCGGACACCCGCTGCAGGTTCCTGATCTTGTGGATCTCCTCCTTGACCGCGGCGAGGCCGATCAGCGCGTCGAGCTCGGCGAGGACGGCGTCCTCGCTCTCCCGCCCGTCCGGCGGGTCGTCCGCCGCCGGGAGCTCCGCGGGCGGCTCGTCGAAGCCGATCAGGTCGGGGCGGGCGTTCCGCTCGCTCGTCAGCCCCTCGATCCGGACGCGCGCCCGCCGCGACGTCGCGACGCCGGCGCCGCGCCCGTCCGCGACCGTGCAGGCGCGCAGCGTCAGCTCCGCGCCGGGGTGGGCGCCCACGCCCTCCTCGCCGCTGCCGGTGACGACCGTCCCGTCGAACAGGCCGTTGCCGCCGTCCAGGACGTTGAGCCCGACGACGCCCGCGTCCTCGACCCGCCCCCGGACGAACGTGACGTGCCCGGCCTCGCCGACCGCGACGCCGTTCTGCGGCGGCGCGATGATCGCGCAGTCCTCGAAGGTGCCGGTGGAGCCCTCGACGAGCATCCCGGTCCGCTTCGGCGTCTCCATCCGGACGCGCCGCCCGACGACGGTCCCGCCGCGCGCGGCCCACACCGCCTCCAGGCCCGCGTCCTTGATCAGGCAGTCCTCGACGAGGGCGATCCCGTTGTCGGCGACGACCAGCGCCGACTCCTTCGACCCCCGCACGGCGGTGTTGCGGACGACGATGTCGGCGCGGTCGTCCACCCGGATCCCGGACACCCCGGAGTCGCTGATCGTGCACTGCTCGATCAGCGGCCGGGCGCCCTCGGTGACCCAGACGCCGTTGCCGCCGGCCTTCTCGATCACGCACGCCCGCAGCGTCACCGAGCTGCCCATCCGCAGCGCGACGGCGTTGTGCCCGGTGCCGGTGACGGTCGTGCCCTCCAGCAGCCCGGACGCGGCCGCGTACACGACGACGCCGTCCTCGACGCGGCAGTTCTTCAGCGCGAGCCTGCCGCCGCCCCACGCCCGCACCGCGACCGACCCGCGGCGGCTGACGAACTCGCAGTCCTCCGCGAGGACGCTGCCGTCCTTGACGTTCAGCGCGCAGCCGTCCTCGTTCCAGTTCCGGACGGTGACGCCCTGCAGGGTGACGTGCCCGGTGAGCTCCATCGTCGCGTTGGTCGCGCCGTCCAGGGTGACGGTGCCGGGCCCGTCCATGGCGGTCAGCACGAAGTCGCTGGAGCTGCGGAAACCCGTGTTGGGGTACTGCCCCGGTTCGATGAGGATGTGCCGTCCCGCGGCGGCGTGGTGAGTCGTCGCCTGCAGCGCGTCCAAGACGCTTCGGAACGCCCGGGGGGAGGTCTGTGAAACGACCAGACGCAGCAACGCCCCTCCTCACGGAAAACCTGGACCACCGCCATGGTGCCATTCCGTGAGATGCCGGGCGATACCGCGCCGGTTCGGTGCGCCGCGGAGGGTCAGCGGACGCCGCGCGGGCGGAACTGGACGCTGATGCGCGGCCCGGTCGCGCGGGCGCTCTTGGGGACGGCGTGCTCCCAGGTCCGCTGGCAGCTCCCGCCCATGACGATGAGGTCGCCGTGCCCGAGGTCGCGCCGGATCGTCGGCCCGCCGCCCCGGGGCCGCAGCAGCAGGCTGCGGGGCGCCCCGACGGACAGGATCGCGACCATCGTGTCGTGCGTCGCGCCCCGCCCGATCGTGTCGCCGTGCCAGGCGACGCTGTCGCGCCCGTCCCGGTACAGGCACAGCCCGGCCGTCCGGAACGGTTCGCCCAGTTCGGACGCGTAGTGGGCGTCGAGCGCGGCCTTCGCGTCGGCCAGCACGGGGTCGGGGAGGGGCGCGTGCTCGTCGTAGAACGCGAGGAGGCGCGGCACGTCGACGACCCGCTCGTACATCCGGCGCCGCTCGCCCCGCCACGGGACGGACGACAGCAGCCGTTCGAACAGCGCGTCGGCGTCGGGGATCCAGCCGGGGAGCACGTCGATCCACGCCCCGTGCGACAGCCGCGTCCGCCGCGCGTCGGCGAGCGGCCGCGGACCCGTCCCGTCCGTGAAGTCCAGCAGCGACCCTTGCAGCATGCTCCCCACCGTACCCGCTGTCGGCGAACACATGTTCGAAGATCGCCGTGCGACCTGTGGGGATGACGCACCGGATTCTGTCGGTGGCGCCCCGTAGGGTGCGCGGGTGTGGAGAGAACTGCCGCGCCCGGTGCGGGCGCTCGTCGGCGTGCGCGTCCTGAACCAGCTCGGCGCGTACGTGATGCCGTTCCTGGCGGTCATCGCGGGGCCGGGCCTCGCCGCGGAGGCGCTCGCGGTCTTCGGCGCGGCCGCGCTGGCGTCCCGCCGGCTGGGCGGGCTGCTGCTCGACCGGCTGCCGCCGCGCACCCTGATCGTCGCGGGCCTGGCGGCGACGGGCGCGGCCCTCCTGCTGCTCGCCGCCGCGCGCGGGCCCGTCCAGGTGCTGGCCGCGGTCGCGCTCGCCGGGCTCGTGTTCGAGCTCTACGAGCCCGCCACGCAGGAGGCCCTGGCCCGGCTCACCGGGAAGGAGCGGCGCGGCGACGTCTACGGGCTGCTCGGCACGTCCCTGGTCGCGGCGGGGGCGGTCGCCGGGCTGATCGCCGCGGTCCTGCTCCCGATCGGCGCGCGCTGGCTGGCGGTCGTCGACGCCGGGACGTGCCTGGTCGCGGCGGGCGTCGCGTACGTGTTCCTGGAGCGCGAACCCGTCCGCCGGGCCGTCGCGAGACGCGGGCGCTGGCGGCCGTCCGCGGCGCTCGTCCGGCTCACCCTCGCCGGGACGGCGTTCGCGTGCGGCTACCTGGCCGTGGTCATGTTCATGCCGCTCGTCCTGCTGGAGCGCGGGGCGCCCGAGTGGCTGCCCGGCGCGGCCCTGACCTGCGCCGCCCTCCTGGCCCCGCTGACCGGACGCCTCGGCCGCCGCGGGCTCGACGCGTTCGCGCACGGGCGCGTCCTCGCGGCGGGCACCGCCGTCCTCGGCGTGCTCGCGTTCGCGATGGCCGCCGGACGGGCGGTCCCGCTGCTCGTCGCGGCGTACGTGGCGTGGGCCGCGGTCGACAGCGTCCTGCAGGGCCGCTGGCAGGCCGTGGTGGCCGAGACCGCGCCGGAACCCGAACGTCCGCGCTGGTTCGCGTTCTTCGGGTCGTCCTGGGGCGTCGCGCAGCCCGCCGTGCCCGTGCTGGTCGCGGCGACGGGGGCGGCGATGGCGACGGCCGGTGCGGCGTTCCTCCTCGTGCCCGCGCTGCTCGGCGCCGGGACGGCCGCCGCGCGGCGGCCCGGTCACCTGCGGAAGATCACCACCAGGACGCGCAGCGCCAGGACGGAGCAGACCACGAGCATGCAGTAGCCGAGGAACTGGTACAGGGAGACGTCCGTGGCCATCGCCGGGCCGCCCTTGAGGCCGAGCAGCATCACCGCCATGATCCCCGCCGTGGACGCCAGGATCGTCAGCAGCACCTGCTGCAGGAGGCCCGTGACGGTGCGGCGGTCGCGCTCGTCGCCGAACAGGCGCACGTTCAGCGTGAGCCGGCCCGCCTCGGCCGCGGCGGTGATGCGGTCGAGGCGGCGCGGCAGCCGCCGCAGCATCGGGAGCATGCCCATGACCTCCTCCGTCACCGCCTCCTGCAGCGACGACGGCCGCAGCCGCTCCCGCAGGTACGTCTCGCCGAACGACTGCGCCTCCGTCACGATGCCGAACCCCGGCGCCAGCTCCGTCAGCCCGCCCTCCAGCGTCGCCAGCGCCCGGAACACCGCCGCGATCTCCGGCGGCACCGCCAGCTCGTACCGCGCGACCAGCCGGAACAGCTCGGTGAACATCGTCATGTCGGGCGCGCTGCCGGGGCCGAGGTGCCGCGCCATGAACGCGCCGAGCGCCCGCGCGAGGCCCTGCTCGTCCAGCTCGTCCGGACGCGCCACCATCTCCAGGAACGCGTCGGTGACGCCCACCGTGTCGCCGCGGTTCATCGCCAGCAGCAGCCGCTGCAGGCAGGCCCGCAGCTCGGTGTCGAGGCGCCCCACCGACCCGAAGTCGATCAGGCCGAGCCGTCCGTCGTCGAGCAGCAGGATGTTGCCCGGGTGCGGGTCGGCGTGGAACGTGCCGTCCACGACGATCTGCCGCAGCAGCGTGTCCAGCAGCGCCTGCGCGAGCTTCGACCGGTCCATGCCGCGCTCGTCGATCAGCGGGCCCGCCTTGCTCAGCGCCGTCCCCGCCAGCCGCTCCATCACCAGGATCCGGCCCGTGCACAGGTCGTCGAACGGCCGCGGGACCAGGACGTCCGTGCCGCGCGCGGCCCCGACCGACGCCATGTTCCGCGCCTCCACCCGGAAGTCGAGCTCCTCCCGCAGCGCGACCGCGAACCCGCCGGCGAGGTCGACGACCCCGAACGCCCGCGCCCACCCCGCCCGCTGGTGCAGCGTCCGCGCGAGCCGCCCGACGATGTCGAGGTCGCGCTCCACGACCGTCCGGATCCCCGGCCGCTGGATCTTCACCACCACGTCCTCGCCGGACCGCAGCCGCGCCGTGTGCACCTGCGCCACCGACGCCGCCGCCAGCGGCGTCCGGTCGAACTCGGCGAACACGTCCTCGGGCGCCGCGCCCAGTTCGTCCCGGATCACCTGCTCGATCCGCTCCCACGGGACGGGTGCCGCGCGGTCCTGGAGCCGCCCCAGCGCGGCGACGAACTCCGGCGGCAGCACGTCCCGGCGCGTCGACAGCACCTGCCCCAGCTTGACGAACGCGACGCCGCCCTGCTCCAGCGCCTCCGTCAGCGACCGCGCGAGCCGCACCCGCTCGTTCTCGGTGCTCGGCTCCCGCCGCGCGCGCCCCCGCAGGTACGGGCCGAACCCGTGGCGGAGGAAGATGAACGAGATCTGCCAGTACCGCCGCGTCCGCGAGATCCGCGACCGGACGCTGCCGAACCAGTACAGCGGCGACGGGATCGACCCGGTCGGGACGAACGCCTCCCACAGCACCAGAACGGTCATCGACACCAGGACCGCGCACGCGAACCCGAGCACGATGAACCACAGCGTCGCCGGCACCTGCCGCCGCGGGTCGATCCCGGCGAACAGCGCGCCCGCGACAGGGCTCGCCACCGCCTGCCCGGCCGCCCCCGCGACGACCGTCCGGAACAGCGAGAACCGCATGTTCAGCAGCCGCCGCGCGCCGAACGCCAGCACCAGCGTGTTGAGCAGCGTCCCGGCGGCGAACGCCACGACCGTCACGGCGGAATCCATGCGGGCGACCTTAGCGGCGGCACCACCGAGGCCCCTCCCGCTTCCGGGTGAGGGACGTCCCCCGGGCGGTGGAGCGCCGCCCGGTTCAGGACTCGTCCAGCAGGTCCTTGAGGAACTCGATCGTCCGGGCGGGGCGCGCCGCGCGGATCGCCAGCAGATCCATGATCTCCTGGTAGCGGGACGCCTCCGCCCCCTCCGGGTACCGCGCCCCGGTGAGCTGCTCGAGGTACACCGCGTCGTCCAGGTCGTACTGCGCGAACCGCATGATCGTGATCGGGCCGCCGAGCGCCAGGTGCCCGCCCGCCGCGAACGGCAGCACCTGGATGTTCACGTTGTGCAGGTGCTCGGCCACGTCGATCAGGTGCCGGAGCTGGCCGCGCATCGTCGCCGGCCCGCCGATCGGGCGCCGCAGCGCCGCCTCGTCGATGATCGCCCACAGCGCCGCCGCGCCGACCGGCCGGTGCAGCACCGCCTGCCGGTTCATCCGGACCGTGAGCCGCTTGACCAGCTCGTCCGGGTGCGCGTCGTGGTGCTCCAGGCCGATCACGGCCCGCGCGTACTCCCGCGTCTGCAGCAGGCCGGGAACGTACTGCACCTCGTAGTTGCGGATCGTCGTCGCCGACTGCTCCAGCCCGAGGAACTGCTCGAACCAGCTCGGCACCACCTCGCCGTACGCCGTCCACCAGCCGGGCCGCTTCGCCTCCCGGACGAGCTCGACCAGCGTCCCCCGCTCCGCCGCGTCCGTCACGCCGTAGAGATCGAGCAGGTCGAGCACGTCCCGTTCCTTGAACCCGTGCCGTCCCAGCTCCAGCCGGCTGATCTTGGACGCCGAGCCGCGGATCGCCCGCCCGGCCTCCGCCCGTCCGATCCCGTTCCGCTCCCGCAACCGCCGCAGCCGCGCGCCGATCTGCATGCGCAGCGCCGTCGGACCCGCGTGCAAATTGTCCAGCACAAGATCTCCATTGTCCCGTGGCGACCTTGGGAGCTTCTCACAGGCAATGGCCGCACCGCAGGGAACCACCGGTCAGAGGTGCCTGACTTTCGCGTCGCCGGGCAAATCCGGACGCTTCAAAGGAGCGGTCCAATAATGACCGCGTGGCCATTCCGCCGCCCGTTCAAGATCCATTCTTGGTGAGCAGCCCGTGCTGCAGCGCCCGCAGCACCGCGCGCGTCCGGTCCCGGACCCCCAGCTTCGCCAGCAGGCTCGACACGTGGTTCTTCACCGTGCCCTCCGCCAGCCGCAGCGCGTCCGCGATCTCCCGGTTCGCGTACCCGCCCGCCAGCAGCCGCAGGATCTCCAGCTCCCGCTCCGTCAGCGGCTGCGGCGGCGGCAGGTCGTCGATCGGCTCCGGCAGCCGCGGCACCGCCCGCAGCAGCCGCTCCGTCAGCGCCGGCCGCACCAGCGACCCCCCGCCCGCGAGCGTCCTGATCGCCCCGACGAGCTCCTCCAGCGTCACGTCCTTCAGCAGGTACCCGTCCGCCCCCGCCCGCAGCGCCCGCAGGACGAGCTCGTCGTCGTCGAACGTCGTCAGCACCAGCGTCGGCACGCCCATGCCCCGCGCCCGCAGCGCCTCGAGCGTCGCGATCCCGTCCCGTCCCGGCATCCGCAGGTCCAGCAGCAGGACGTCCGGCGCCGCGTCCGCGACCACCCGCAGGGCCTCGTCCCCGTCCGCCGCCTCCGCCGCGACCGTCACCTCCGGCGACAGTTCCAGCAGATGCCGGATGCCCTGCCGCACGAGCGTCTGGTCGTCGACCACGCACACCCGGATCGCCCCCGTCACGACGGCACCCGCACCCGCACGCCGAACCCCTCGCGCGTGTCGAACGCGACGTCGCCGCCGAGCTGCCCCACCCGCTCCCGCATCCCCGCGAGCCCGTTCCCCAGGCGCAGCACGCTCGTCCCGCACCCGTCGTCCCGCGCGTTCAGCACCACGCCGTCCTCCTCCCGCACGACCTCCAGCCACAGGTTGTCGGCGCGCGCGTGCCGGATCGCGTTCGTCACGACCTCCTGCACGCACCGGATCAGCGCCGCCGCGGACGCCTCGTCCGGCTCCACCTCCTCGACGCGCAGGTGCACCCGCGGGCGCGGCAGATCCATCACGATCTCCTGCAGCGCCCGATCGAGCGGCACCGCCCGTCCCCGCAGCTCGCCGACCGCCGTCCGGACGTCCCCCAGCAGGTCGCGCGCGAGCCCCCGCGCCCGGTCCACGTGCGCCTTCGCGGGCTCGTCCGCCTTGTGCGCCGCGACCTCCAACTCCAGCACCAGCGCCGTCAGCTGATGCCCCACGAGATCGTGCAGCTCCCGCGCGATCCGCAGCCGCTCGCCCGACCGGCTCGACTCCGCCAGCAGCTCCGTCGCCGCGCGCAGCTCGGTGTTCGCGACCGCCAGCCGCTCGCTCGTCTCCGCGTTCCGCCGCTCGCTCATCACGGCCCAGACGGCCGACACCTGCAGCATCCCGTAGATGGCCGCGGACAGCACCACGTCCATCACCGAGCCGTCCCGCAGGACCGCGGCGAGGCCCGCGACCACGCTGTTGCCCACCAGCGCCACCGCGACCGTCCGGGGCCCGGCGAGGTGGGCGGCGATCGCGGTGACGAAGACGAGCACGATCGCGGTCCACGCGACATGCGGCGCGAGCAGCACGGCCGCCGCGGCCGTCACCGCGACCGTGCCGAGCAGCCGCGGCGGCCGCGCCGACAGGAACATCACGAACAACGACGCGAGGAACAGCGCGTAGCAGCCCCACCACAGCCACACCGGCCCCACGGTGGGCCGTTCCCCGGCCAGCTGCGTGAGGGCGACCGGGCACGCGATCACCAGGCAGACGCCCAGCAGGCACGCCGTCCCCCACCGCTCCAGCCGCGAATCGCTCATCCCCCGAGCGTACGGCCGGTCCGCGCGGGACGGCCCGTGCCAGAAGTCACGTGACCACGGGCACCCGACAGGACGCGCCGCGCCGCCTACCGTCCCCACCGTGATCGAAGTCGAATCCCTGACCAAGAGGCACGGCGACGTGCTCGCCGTCGACGACCTCAGCCTCACCGTCGAACCCGGCGAGATCTTCGGCATCCTGGGCCCGAACGGAGCGGGCAAGACCACCGCCGTCGAGTGCATCGCCGGACTGCACCGTCCCGACTCCGGCCGCGTCCGCGTCCTGGACCTCGACCCCGTCCGCGACCGCGCCCGCCTCCGCCGGGTCCTCGGCGTCCAGCTCCAGCACGGCAACCTCCCGGACGCCCTCAAGGTCGGCGAAGCCGTGGCCCTCTACCACTCGTTCTACGCAGAATCCGCGGACCCGGCCAAACTCATGGCCGACCTGAACCTGACCCACCTCCAGAACAGCCGGTACAGCACGCTCTCGGGCGGCGAGGCCCAGCGCCTCTCCATCGCCCTCGCCCTCATCGGCAAGCCCCGCATCGCGATCCTGGACGAGCTCACCACCGGCCTCGACCCCCAGTCCCGCCGCGACACCTGGGACCTCATCGCCCAGATCCGCGACACCGGCGTCACGATCCTCCTCGTCACCCACTTCATGGACGAGGCCGAACGCCTCTGCGACCGCGTCGCCGTCATCGACCGGGCCCGCCTCATCGCCCTCGACACCCCCGCCGACCTCATCGCCCGCGTGGACGCACCACAGCGCGTCCACGTGAAAACCGCGACCCCCCTCGACCCCGCCGTCTTCGCGGACGCCGACATCACCGGCATCGTCCACAACGGGGACCGCACCACCCTCACCGGCGGCGGCAACCTCCTCCACACGGTCACCGTGACCCTCCTCGCCCACGGCATCACCGCCACGGAGACCCGCCTCGAAGAAGCCACCCTCGAGGACGCGTTCCTCGCCCTCACCGGCCGGAGGTTCGAGTGACCCCCCGCGCGTACGCCCTGCTCACCTGGACCGAGGCCAAGCTCGTCGCCCGCGACACCGCCGGCCTGGTCGTCCCCTTCGCCCTCCCGGCCCTCATCATGGTGATGAACGGCTTGGGCTCGTCCGACCCGACCGCCGACTTCGCCGGCCTCACGGCCTTCGACGCGTACGTCCTGCCCCTCACCCTCACGATGATCACGGCGCTGATCGGCATCGTGAACATGCCGTCCTTCCTCGCGGCCTACCGCAAAGCAGGCATCCTCCGCCGCCTCTCGGTGACCCCCGCGAACCCCCTGTCCGTCCTGGCCGCCCAAGCCGCGGTGGCCCTGGCCCACACCCTCCTGGGCGTGACCCTGGCCCTCCTCCTCGCCCGCTACGCGTTCGACGCGACCATGCCCCGCTCGCCCCTCGCCGCGCTCGCCGTGTTCGCCCTCGCCACGGCCACGATGTTCGCGGTGGGCCTCCTCGTGGCGGCCCTGGCCCCGACCCCCAACTCCGCCGTGGCGATCGGCCTCCTCCTCTTCTTCGCCACCATGGCCACCGGCGGCGGCTTCGGCCCCCGCCAGAACCTCCCCGACTGGCTCGCCACCGCCGGCGCCCACCTCCCCTACGGCGCCGCCCTAGACGCCCTCTCCGCAACCTGGCAAGGCACCACCCCCGACATAACCTCCCTGGCAGCCCTAGCCACCACAACCCTCGCCGCAGTAGCCACCGCCACCAAAACCTTCCGCTGGACGTAGAGGCTCTGGTTAACCTGCGAGGACCGCTTGGCTACACAATGACTCAGTTTGATTACAGACCTGGTCAGGGTTCGTTGGTGAGTGGCAAGATCGACGAGTGGTCGGTTATGTGCGAACTTTCGGTGAGATCTCTGGGCACCCTGAGGGGACGCCGTATGTAAGCCGGGATGCGGCCCGACGCGCCGGGCTTCATGCGCACAATCAGGCAGGTATTTCAGGAACGGCACGAGAAGGTGCCGACGCGATCGTCCTTAATGGCGGCTACTCGGACGACCGAGACTACGGCGATGTGATCGTCTATACCGGCCACGGAGGCCAAAACGCGCAGAAGCAGCAGATTGCCGATCAGAGCCTAGAAGACTCTGGGAATGCTGCTCTGGTCAAAAGCCAGTTGGATGGTTTGCCTGTTCGAGTCATCCGTGGATACGAGGAGCCCTCGCCGCACGCACCCGAGCGAGGGTATCGATACGACGGCCTGTATCGGGTAGTCCGCCACTGGTTCAAGACACGTGATGACGGGTTTCGAGTCTGTCAGTTCCTGATGACTAAGCTGGATGCCCCGTTCGACTTTTTCAGTGCAGATATTCCGCTGGAAGATGCTGACGATGCTGCTCCAGCGGGACCAGTGGAACGCCGCCTGGCCACGATCCAACGAATGCGTCGAAATGTCGAGGTCGTTAGAAAAGTGAAGGGGTGGCACGGCAACCGCTGTCAAGTGTGCCGCCAGACCGTCGACTTGCCAAGCGGCCCTAGTAGTCAGGTGGCGCACATCCGGGGACTCGGCGTCCCGCACAACGGGCCGGACGTCGTAGAGAACGCCCTCTGCCTGTGTCCGAATGACCACCTACGTTTCGACAACGGAGCCATCTACCTCACAGATGACCTGAGGATCGTGGACGCTCTGACCACGAACATTGGTGAGCAGATCCACGTCCATCCAGCGCATCGAATCGCTATCGAGCACGTCCGCTACCACCGAAGCTGCTGGGTAACGCGGGAGACGGGCCAGGGGGCAACCTAATGAATAACGCGGAGACGTCCTAGCTGCAAATATCGAGGACGCTTAGGCTCTGCATTAGGTCTCGGTTCAAGGAGTGTCTAGTTGGCCAGCCTTGATGCCTCGAAGGAGGGTCGACCATTCAGGTCGAGAGAAGGTAAGTACTGGGCCGTCGGGGTCTTTAGAGTCTCTGGCGAGCCGAGTTGGTCCATGGGAAGCGATCTCGACACAGCTGCCACCGTTGTTGCTGTGGCTGCTCTTGCGCCACCGCAGGCCGCGAGCGTCTGTAGGCGCTGAGTGCGTCATGGGGCCTCCTGAAGGATCCGCGCAATGAGGTCACGCGAGTCGTCCGGATCGAGAGCCTTTGCGCGCAGTAGGTCGAAGATCGCATTATAGCGAGCGACCTGAGCCTTCTCCTCCAAGTAGAGTGCGCCCGTCTGGGACTCCAGGTAGACGACGTCAAGGTCCAAGGACTCTGGGAACCCCAAGATTTCGAACGGGCCATCCATGGCAGGGTGCATGCCTGCGGCGAAGGGAAGTACCTGGACTGTGACGTTCGGGAGTTCCGCGCGAGTGAGGATGTAGTCGAGCTGGCCGCGCATCATCGCGGCGTCAAGAGGTGCGCGGCGCAGGACCGACTCGTTCATGATCGTCCAGTAGTTTGGTGCTGGCGAGCTTTCCAGGCGGGACTGCCGCTTGGTGCGCACCGCTACCTTGTGTTGGACCTCCTCCTCGCTACTGTAAGCCGGGGATTTGGCAACGAAGGAACGATAGTAGTCCGGCGTTTGCAGGAGCCCGTGCACGAGTTCGGACTGATAGGTGCGGATGTTTGTGGCTTCCGTCTCCAACCCTAGGAAAGGTTCGAACCAGGTAGGCACAGCATCTCCGTAGCTGTGCCACCAACCCTTCTGACGGGCATCGCGTGCAAGTTGGAGGATCGCGTCGGCCTCCTCCTTCCTGTCCGGCGAGAGAACCCCATAGTGGGCGAGCAACGCGCGAACGTCGGGCACTCGGACAGGGATGTTCCCCCTCTCGATCTTGATCTGCTTGGACTCGGACCAGTCCATGTCCCGGGCGACCTCCGCCTGGGTGAAGCCAGCCTCCTCGCGCAGTCGACGGAGCTTCTGCACGAGCAACCGGTGTCGAACGGTGGCAGGGCTTGGTGCTGGCATCAGTTCATCCCTCTTGTCGGTTTTAACGGCAAATGCACCCGGCGACTTTTGACTTCAAGTGATTTTCCACCTGGAAAAGATTGCGATCATGAAGTCACCCCGTGGAAGGTATGTCGTGACGCAGAGGTACATGCCGAACCCTAACCGTGATCGACGCCTCGCTAGAGCTGGATGGCGAAGCCGGTCCAGAAGCGGTGCCGACCTTCGGGGGCGGGTGGCAAGGCGTCGACTCGACGGAAGATCCACGGAAGGAAAGAACGGTGACAGCAGGCAGAACCCTCTGCTCGGCAGGGGAGTGGCTGTGGAGTTCGGAGCCGATGCGCTGGCGTCGTGTCTTCTCTGGACGCGTTGACCAGGTGCAGGCGGCGCGAACCTTCGCGGGATACATGTTCGCGGGCACTGGACGGGAAGGTGACGTGGCCGTCGTGGTCACTGAACTGGCAACGAACGCGATTCTGCACACCAAGTCGGGCGGACCTCAGGGCTGGTTCGGCCTGGAGTTGACGCTGGCCGACGTCTCGTACGTTGCTGTGACCGACCAAGGAGGAGGGAGCATCCCGACGGTGCAGGTCACACGGGCCGAGGCGCAACCCGCCGAGGACGGACGTGGCCTGTTCCTGGTCTCGCAACTCGCCATCGCCACAGGCATCTACGGAAGTCCCAAAGGCGGCCACACCGTCTGGGCTGACGTGGACCTTCGCGGCAATGGCAACGCGAGCAGCGTGAGGCGGAACGCAACCCTGGCGAGTTAAGGAGGGCCCAGCCTGCCTGCAACAGGCTGGCCCCTCGCGAGCACAGGGTAGACGCCCCACCCGCCACCGGTCCGTCCGGAGGCTTCTGCCGGGATTCGGACGGACCGGTGTGCAGTGCAGTGGCGTATTGAGGAGGCGGCTACTGCGGGGGTTTGGGGGGCTTTACTGGGGTTGCTTTTCCCTCGGCTACTAGCTGTTCGTGCTGTTGCCAGCCTTGGAGCCATTTCCATCCGGAGCCGAGTGCTGCTGTGGTTGCGGCCACCATGAACGTCGTCACCTGGGTCTCGTCGAGGTCGGCGCCTGGGACGAGTTGCGCGACCACGCCTGCTAGCCATCCTGCGAACACGGCGAATACCGGCGTGAAGAGGGCTACGCCGCGGCCGAGCCAGGACGCTTCTGCTTCTGGTGCTTGTGCCTGCGTGCTCTCTTGGATCTCTGACACGGCCGATCACCCCAACCTGGTTGCTTCTGGCTTCCAGGTTGTGTCCGGGCGCGCTGCCGGTCTTCGTGGTGGCCCATATCGGCCACTCCGTCGGGACGTTGCAGCGGTGGTGGGGGGTGATTTGGCGGGGTGTGGGAC
>NZ_QHJN01000054.1:0-44371 GCF_003947565.1 Actinomadura sp. WAC 06369
GGGATGGACGCTGTGGCGTGGTGGAGACGGGTCGACGGGCGGGCGCTCGAGGGGGTGGTGGCGCTGGTGCTGCTGCTGGTGGGGCTGTTCGGGGTGGTGGTCCCGGTCCTGCGGGTGATCGGGCCGCTCCCGGGGGTCGACTCCCGGACGGTCGGGCTGGACGGCGCGGAGGGCGTCGGGGGAGCGGTCGCCGGGGACGGCGTCGAGCTGCGGGGGCTGCACGAGGCGGAGCTGGTCTTCGCCGACCCGGGACTGTGGGAGCGTGTCCTGATCGTGCTCCCGGGGGTGACCGGTGCGATCCTGTTCGTCGTGATCCTCGAGCGGCTCCTGCGGATGGTGCGCACCTTCCACGACGGCGACGCGTTCGCCCCGGAGAACGCGCGGCGGCTGACGGCGATCGCGGTGGCCGTCCTGCTCACCGGCACGCTCGTCCCGCTGGTGGCCGGGCTCACCGCGGGCGCGCTGGTGGACGGGACGTGGGCCGAGGAAGCCGCGCGGACCGGCTACGAGCCGTCCGGGCTGTGGGTGCTGGTGGCGATCCTGCTGTTCGCGGTGGCGGGCGCGTTCCGGCACGGCACCCGGCTGCGCGCCGACACCGAGGGCCTCGTCTGATGCCGTCGGAGGACGCGCACCAGATCACGGTGCACCTCGACGCGCTCCTGAAGGAGCGGGGGATGACGCTGGCGCAGCTCGCCGAACGGGTGGGCGTGACGGTCGTGAACCTGTCGGTGCTGAAGAACGACCGCGCGAAGGCGATCCGGTTCTCGACGCTGAGCGCGATCTGCCGGGAGCTGGACTGCCAGCCGGGGGACCTGCTCAGGTTCGACGGCTGAGGCCGGCGGCCCGGGACGCCGCCGCCCGCCACGCCGATGACGGCGCGGCGGGCGGCGGCGTCGCGGTGCGCGGTCAGGCGGGGCGTTCGAAGAGCAGTTCCCGGCCGTCCTCCTCGTCCCACTGCTCGCCGACGTGGACGAAGCCCTGCCCGGCGATGGTCGCGAGCGAGCCCGCGTTGTCCGGGCTGATCGACGCGCGGACCGTCCGGACGGACGGCTCGGCGGCGGCCCGGTCGAGGAGCGCGGCGAGCATCGCCCGCGCGTGGCCGCGGCGGCGGTGCGCGGGGTCGACGGCGTAGGCGATCTCGACGGTGCCGGTCCCGTCGGGGGCGGCGTGGTAGCCCGCGTGCCCGACGACGACGCCGTCCGGTTCGGCGACGGCGGCGCGGGCGATCCAGGGCGCGTCGGCCGGGTCGCGGGCGAGCTGGTCGAGGCGGCGGCGCCAGAGGCCCTTGGCGTCGTCGGTCCGGAAGTAGTCGGTGAGCGCGACGCCGGCGGCGGCGGAGGCGCGGTCGAGGTCGCCGTCGGCGAGCGCGCGCAGCGCGGCTGCGGGCAGTTCGACGAAGCGGATGGGCATGGGCGGCTCCTCGTGGGGGGCGATCGACCGGCGGAGGTCAGCCGGGCGGCGCGTGGTGGTCGGTGAGGCGGGCGAGCAGGTCGACGAGCCGGTCGCGGTCGGCGGGGGGCAGCGGGGCGAGCAGATCGTCCTGGACGCCGGCGATGACGGTGTCAAGCCGCCGCAGGCGGCGGGCGCCGTCCGGGGTGAGGGTGACGATGTTGCGGCGCCGGTCGGCGGGGTCGGGGGCGCGGTCGACGCACCGGTCGGCGGCGAGTTCGTTGAGGGCGGCGACGACGTCGCTGCGGTCGATGCCGGTGCTGCGGCCGAGTTCGGCCTGGCTCGCGGGGCCGAACTGATCGAGGGCGGCGAGCAGCCGGTAGTGGTACCCGCGGGCGCCGACGGCGGCGAAGGCGTCGGTCACCAGGCGGTGGCTGTGCGCGGACGCCTGGGCGATCAGCCAGCTCGGCAGGCGGTGGAGGCGGTCGAGCGGCCCGGAGTCGGCGGTGTTCACGCGGGCCAGCCTACAAGGTTGTTGGCAGCACCAACGATCGGTTATCGTTGGCGTCGCCAACGTTGGAGTAACCAACGAAAGGAGCGTCCGTGGACGCCCACGACCGCATCGAACTCACCGACCTGGTCACCCGGCTGGGGCGCTGGCTGGACGGCGCGACCTTCGACGACCCCGCGCGCTTCTTCACCGCGGACGCCGAGGCGCACACCGCCGGCGGCGCCGCGCGGGGACGGGACGCGCTCGTCCGGCAGGCGCGCCGGAACCACACCGTGCCGACCCAGCACTTCATCACCGACCACCGGTTCGAACCGGACAGCGACCGGGTGCGGGTGACGGCGAACCTGCTGGCCGTCTTCGCGGGCGCGGACGGCCCGCGCCTGCTCGGCGAGCGCTACGACCTGCGGGCCGTCCGGACGGCGGACGGCTGGCGCATCACCCGGGTCCAGGCGGACCCGATCTGGGAGGCGGCGAATGTCTGAGATCACCCCGTACACGCTGGACGTCCCGCAGCGCGACCTCGACGACCTCGCGGCCCGGCTGGACCGCGTCCGGTGGCCGGACGAGCCGCCGGGCTCCGGCTGGGAGCGCGGCGTCCCGCGGGCCCGCATGAAGGAACTCGTCGACCACTGGCGCACCGGCTTCGACTGGCGGGCGCAGGAGGCGCGGATCAACAAGTTCCCGCAGTTCACGACCGAGATCGACGGCGCGGACGTGCACTTCTTCCACGTCCGCTCCCCCGAGCCGGACGCGCTGCCGCTGATCGTCACGCACGGGTGGCCGAGCGCGTCCGCCGACTTCCTCGACATGCTCGGGCCGCTCACCGACCCGCGCGCGCACGGCGGCGATCCGGCCGACGCGTTCCACGTGGTCGTCCCGTCCCTGCCGGGGTTCACGCTGTCCGGGCCGACGCGCGACACCGGATGGAACGTGGCCCGCATAGCGCGCGCTTGGGCCGAGCTGATGGACCGTCTTGGGTACCGCCGGTACGGCGTGCAGGGCGGCGACTGGGGTTGGCCGGTCTCGCTCGGGTTGGCAGGTATCGCCCAAGACCGAGTGGTGGGCGTGCACACGAACTACCTGCCGTCCCCGCCAGGGGACACCGAGGGCCTCACGCAGGACGACCTGGAGCGGCTCGCCCGGCAGAAGGAGTACGTGTCCGCCCCGGCCGGGTACTGGGTGATGCAGTCCACGCGCCCGCAGACGATCGCGTACTCCCTCGCCGACTCCCCCGCGGGCCAGCTCGCGTGGATCGCCGACAGGGTCACCGCCTGGACGGACCCCGCGATCGGTGTCGATGACGACCGGCTGCTCACGACCGTGACGCTGTACTGGCTCACCGGGACGGCCGGGTCGTCGTCGCGGCTGCACCACGAGGCCGCGGGCAGCCGGGGCGGGCTGCCCGCGTGCCCGGTGCCGCTCGGCGTCGCCGTGTCGCCGCACGACCTCGTCCGTCCGGTCCGGCGGCTCGCCGAGGCGTACCACGACGTCGTGCACTGGACGGAGTTCGACCGGGGCGGGCACCTGCCGGCGCTGGAGGTCCCCGAGCTGCTCACCGCGGACGTCCGGGCGTTCTTCCGGCTCGTCCGCTGAGCCCGGTCATGGCGCGGTGAGCGCGTCGGAGAGGGCGCGCAGGCGGGCGCGGGCGTCGGCGTCGCGGGCCTGGGCGTCGGGCCGCGCCTCGTCGAGCCCGTCGAAGAAGCGGCCCGACACGCCGTCGAGGGCCGGGTCGGTGACGAGCCGGTGCGTGGCGCGGACGCCCTCCTCCAGCGTGCTGATCGGGGACGAGACCATCTTCGTCGGCATGTACGTGGCGGGGTGCAGGGCGTTCGCGGTGACGCCCGTCCCGTCCAGCTCGGCGGCCAGGTCGACGGTGAACAGGATCTGGGCGAGCTTGCTCTGGCAGTAGGCGCGGACCGGGGTGTAGCCGCGGGTGAGCATCACGTCGCCGAAGTCGACGGCCTGCTGCCCGAGGCTGCTGACGTTCACGACGCGGGCGGGCGCCGAGGAGATCAGCACGGGCAGCAGCAGCCGGGTCAGCAGGTATCCGGACAGGTAGTTCACCGCGAACGCCAGCTCGTGCCCGTCCGCGCTCTCCTCCCGGGCGGCGGGCCCGCCGATGCCCGCGTTGTTGACCAGGACGTCCAGGCGCGGGTGGTCGGCGCGGACGGCTTCGGCGAGCGCGCGGGTCTCGGCGAGGGACGACAGGTCGGCCCGGTACCACGACGCGCGGCCGCCGATCTCCTTCAGCGTCGCCTCGCCGCGGGCGTCGCTGCGGCCGTGCACCAGGACGTGCGCGCCCTCGGCCGCGAGTCCGGCGGCGAGGGCGCGGCCGAGCCCGTCGGTGGCACCGGTGATGAGGATCGTCTGCTCGTTGATGGGACGCATGGTCCCATCGTGCGTGCCGGGTGGGCCGTGCCGCCAGGTGCGGGCCCCGCCGGCGGCGGTGTATCGAAACGCTTGCGTTCACTTGGGTGGGCCCTTATCGTTTCGAAACGGTAGCGTTTCGAAAGGACGGCGATGGCACCCCGCGGCGACGTGCGCACCGGCGCGATCCTGGCGGCGGCCCTCGGCCTGCTCGCCGAGGTCGGCTACGACCGGCTCACCATGGAGGCGGTCGCGGCGCGCGCGCAGGCCAGCAAGGCGACGCTCTACCGGCGCTGGCCCGGCAAAGCCGAACTCGTCGTCGACGCGGTCCGCGCCCACGGCGGCGACGGGGGACCCGGCGGGGACGGCGACCCGCTCGTCCCGTCCGACACCGGGTCGCTGCGCGGCGACCTCGTCGCCGTGCTGGAGCTGATGCGCGCGAACCTGGAAGCCCAGGACGCCGCGCTGATCCTCGGGCTGATGACCGCCATGCACCGCGACGCCGGGCTCGCCGCGCTCGTCCGCGGCCGGCTCGTCGACGACAAGCGGGCCGCGTTCGGGGCGGTCGTCGAGCGGGCCGTGCGGCGCGGCGACCTCGCCGGGGACGTCGACACCGCACTCTTCGTGGAGATCAGCTCGGCGATGCTGTTCTCCCGGCTGTTCGTCACCGGCGAGCCGCTCGACGACGCGTTCGTCCGGCACCTGGTGGACGCCGTCCTGATCCCGCTGCTGACCGGCGGCCGCCCGGCGCCCGGTCCACCGGCCGACCGGCCGACGACCCAGGGAGACCAGTGATGTGGTCCGCGATCGTGCTCGGCTTCCTCGGCGGAGTGATGGGCGGCAACGGCGTCCCGCACTTCGTCCGCGGCATCACCCGGCAGTCCTACCCGAACCTGTTCGGCACCGGCCCGATCCCCAACCTGATCGGCGGCTGGGTCGGGCTGGTCGCGTCCGTCCTGCTCCTCGCCCTGGCGGGACCGGGCGAGCACCCCGGCTGGACGTTCGGGGCCGCGGCCGCGGGCGTCCTCGCCATCGGCCTGCTCCACGCGGGCCCCGGCCCCTTCGGCGCGTCCGAGGAGCCGAGCGGCGCCTGACCGGCGGCCGTCACGGGCGGGACGTACCGCTGCGGGTCATCGGCCCGGAGACCGCCCACCGGAGTCGCGCCGCAGGCGCCACAGGGACGTGACCTCGGCGGCCCGTGCCGCGTGCAGCGGATCGTCCGCGTCGGCCGCCTTCGGATGGACGGGCGCCGCGTCGAGCCGGTCGACCGCCCGCAGGCCCGCGGCGGCGAACGCGGCCGCCAGGTCGCCCCGCGCCCGCAGCCCGAGGTGCTCGGCCAGGTCGGACAGGACCAGCCAGCCCTCGCCGTCCGGTTCGAGGCGGTCGGCGAGCCCGTCGAGGAAGCCGCGCAGCATCCGCCCGCCCGGATCGTAGACGGCGCGTTCCAGCGGCGCCGCGGGCTTCGCCGGGAGCCACGGCGGATTGCAGACGATGAGACCGGCGCGTCCGTCCGGGTAAAGGTCCGCCTGCACGACGTCGACGTCCACCTGTAGGCGCTCGACGTTCTCCCGGGCACACGCAAGCGCGCGCGGATCGAGGTCTGTGGCCACGATCCGTCCCACACCGCGCCGCGCAAGGACGGCCGCGAGGACGCCCGTGCCGGTGCCGATGTCGAACGCCGACGTCACGCCAGGGGGGATCGGCGCGCGCGCGACGAGATCGACGTACTCGCCCCGGACCGGTGAGAACACGCCGTAGTGCGGGTGGATCCGGTCGCCGCCGAGAGCGGGAACGGGCACGCCCTTGCGCCGCCACTCGTGCGCGCCGATCACCCCGAGCAGTTCCCGCAGCGGCACCACGTACGGCTCGTCGCACGGCCCGTACGCCTCCGTGCACGCGTCCCGGACGTCCGGCGCCCGCCGCAGCGGGACCACGTGCCCGGCCTCGACCGGTACCAGCACCATGCCGAGCGTGCGCGCGCGCTGGGCCCGCGCCTGCCGGAACAGGTGGAACGCCTGCGCACCGGACGGTTCCGCCTTCTTCCTCTTGCGCGGGGGCGCGTCGATCCGGCGCGCGACGGCCTGCACGAGCTGCCGGGCGTTCTGGAAGTCGCCCCGCCACAGCAGCGCCGTGCCCTCGCACGCCGCCCGGTACGCGTCGTCCGCGCGCGTCCCGTCGTCGGCGACCGTCACCCGGCGGGGCGGGGGCGCGGTCTCCGAGCGCCAGCGCGCGCGCCGGTCCCGACCGTCCTCGAACCAGCCGACGGCCGGTTCGTCCGACACGTCCGCCTGCCCCTGCCCAGCACCCATACCGCGACCGTTCTGTGAGATCCCGCTTGGATCGTACGGCCGGTTCCGCCCCGCCCGTGGAGGACGAACAGTGCGACAATCAACGAATGCGACTTCCCGGGCCCGTGCACATCGCCAACGAGGGCCTCGCCTTCCTCGTCGAGATGGCCGCGTTCGCCGCGCTCGCCTGGTGGGGCTTCGACGCCGGCGGCGGCCTGCCCGCCGGCCTGGCGCTCGGCGCGGCCGCGCCGGCCGCGGCGATCGTCCTGTGGGGCCTGTTCGCCGCCCCGAAGGCCCGCTACGACGCCGGGCTGCCCGCCGTCCTGCTGGTGAAGGCGGCCGTCTTCGCCGCCGCGGCCCTCGCCCTCCTCGGTGTCGGGCATTCCACGCCCGCCATCGCGTTCGCGGCGATCGCCCTGGTCAACACCGTGCTCGCGACGCTCGACCGGAACGCCCGCTTCCGCACCGCACGCGGCGAGGCGTCCGCGGGGTGAGCCAGTACTTCCAGGCCGGCGACGACGTCCTGTGGAACCCGGCCACCGCGGTCGCCCGGCTGTTCGCGAGGACGGCCGAGACGCTCGCCGACCTCGCGGACGCACCGTCGGGCATCGGCCCGGAGCGGGCGGACGAGTACCAGGTCGACGTCGAAGCGTTCACGGCGTTCACCGACACCCTCGTCCGCCGCTACGCCCGCTCGAACCACGCCGTCCTGCGAACCTCATGGACGGCTTCGTCGTCACGGCGCTCGCGCTGGTCCACCGGGCCGGCGGCGACGTCCCGGCCGTCGCCGCCCTCGGCACGGCCGAGGCGCGCGACCTCGCCGAGCGCGCGCGGCACCTCGAACGCACCATGCCGCACTGAACGCCGGCACCGGCTCCCGCTCCTGCACCGCACCCTCGCCGAGCCGACCGGCCATGCGCCGTCCCGCCCTGGACTGGTACCGCGGTACCGCGCGGGGCGCCGAGGTGTCGACCGGGGGCCCGGCCCGCGGCGGTCAACCGCCCGTAGCGTCGGGCGCATCCGCCCCGGAACCGCCGGGGCCGGCGGGAGACGGCGGTCGTGATCGAAGTACGCGGTCTGACGAAGCGCTACGGAAAGAAGACGGCGGTGGACGATCTCAGCTTCACCGCCGAACCCGGAAAGGTGACCGGGTTCCTGGGCCCGAACGGCGCGGGCAAATCCACGACCATGCGCGTGATCGCCGGACTCGACGCCCCCACCCGCGGCTCGGCCACCGTCAACGGCCGGCGCTACGCCGGGCACGCCGCCCCGATGCGGGAGATCGGCATCCTGCTGGACGCGCGGTCGGCCCATCCGGGGCGCACCGCGTTCGCCCACCTGATGTCCCTGGCGCACACCCACGGCATCCCGCGCAGCAGGGTGCTGGACGTCATCGAGACGACCGGGCTGCAGAGCGCGGCCGGAAGCCGCGCCGGGCGGTTCTCCCTCGGCATGGGGCAGCGGCTCGGCATCGCGGCGGCCCTGCTGGGCGACCCGGCCGTCGTCATGCTGGACGAGCCGGTCAACGGCCTCGACCCGGAGGGCGTGCGCTGGGTGCGCGGGCTGCTGACCGGGCTGGCGGCCGAGGGCCGCACGGTGCTGCTGTCGTCCCACCTGATGGGCGAGATGACGCGGACCGCCGACCGCCTGGTGGTCGTCGGGCGCGGCCGGCTGCTCGCCGACACCACGGTCGACGCGTTCGTCCGGCGGGCCGGGGGCGGGGGCGCGGTGGTGGCGACCACCGAACCCGCGGCGCTGCGCTCGCTGCTGGCCGGCCCGGGGGTCGCCGTCACCGGCACGGGGGAGGAACTGGCCGTCACGGGCCTGACCGCCCGCGAGATCGGCGCCGTCGCCGCCCGCCACCGGGTCCCGCTGTACCGGCTCACCGAACGGGAGGCGTCCCTGGAGGACGCCTTCATGGACCTCACCCGCGAGGCCGTGGAGTACCGGGCCGTGCCCGCCGGCAGCGGGGAGGCGGCGTGACGGTCGTGCCGGTCCGCGACGTGACGGCGCGGCGGGTGCTGCGCGCGGAGTGGTCGAAGCTGGGGACGCTGCGCTCCGGCCGGATCGCGCTCGCGGCGGCCGCCGCGGCGCTCCCGGCGATCGGGGTGATCGACGCGGCCGGCTTCGACCCCGCCGCCGTGCCGGAGGACGGCACCGTCCCCGACTCCCGCGACGCGGTCGCCGTCGCGCTGACCGGGATGCCGTTCGCCGTCCTGGCCGTCGCGGTGCTGGGGGCGCTCGGGTCCGCGGGCGAGTACGGCACCGGCCTGATCCGCGCCACCCTGACGGCCGTGCCGCGGCGGCTGCCCGTGCTGTGGTCGAAGTGCGCCGTGTACGGCGGGGCCGTCCTCGCCGTCGCCGTGCTCGCCGCGGTGGCGTCCTTCCTGCTGGGCGGCCTCGCGCTGCCCCCGGAGGCGGACGCCCTGTCGCTCGCGGACCCCGGCGTGCCGCGGCGCCTGGCCGGTGCGGGGGCCCACCTGGCGCTGGTGGCCGTGATCGCGGTGGCGCTGGGCATGCTCGTCCGCAACAGCGCGGGCGCCATCGCCGTCCTGGTCGCCGCCCTGCTCGTCCTCCCCGAGCTGGTCGGGCTGCTGCCCGGCGGACTCCCGGACGCCGTCCGCCCGTACCTGCCGAGCAGCGCGGGCGCCGCCATGACGGCCGCGCCGTCCGCACCGGACCTCCTCGGGCCCTGGGCGGGGGCGGCGGTCCTCGCCTGCTGGACGGCGGCGGCCGTCGCGGGCGCGGCCGTCCGGCTCGTCCGCACCGATGCCTGACGGGCCGACCGGCGACAATGATCCGATGAGCACGCATGCGACGCCGGGCGGGACGGCCGCGACCGCGCCGCTCCCGTGGCCCGCTTCCGCCGCGGGCCACCCGGCGCTGCAGCGGCTGGTCCGCGCGCAGCACCGCCTGCGGCGGGCCGAACGGCGGCGCCCGTGGCGGCTCGACACCGCGGTGGTGCTGCTGGCCGCCCTCGCGGCCGTGCCCGACCTGGTCCGCGCCGGAGGCGCCCCGAGCGGGCCGGCCGCCGGTCTGCCGCCCGGGGGGCTGGCCGTGCTCGCGGTCCTGCTCGTCTCGCCGCTGTGGTGGCGCCGCAGAGCCCCGGCGGCCGTCTTCGCCGCGGTCGCGCCGGGGTGCGCGGCCCAGTTCTCGCTGGGCCTCTGGGCGCAGGGCGGCTTCGCCCTGCTCGTCGCCCTCTACGGCCTGGCCCTGCGCGGTTCCCCGCGCGCGCTCGGCGCGGCGGCGGGCGCCACCGTCACCGGGGTGTGGCTGTCGGGCTGGTTCGTCCTCGCCGCCTACCGGGTGCCGTTCCTGATCCTGCTGACGGGCACGACGGCCGCCGCGGTCGCGCTCGGCCTCACCTTCCGGATCCGCGGGCTGTACCTCGCCGCGCTGGAGGACCGGGCCGTCCGGCTGGAGACCGAGCGCGACCAGCGCGCCCGGCTGACCGCCGCCGCCGAGCGGGCCCGGATCGCCCGGGAGATGCACGACATCGTCGGCCACAACCTGTCGGTGATCGTCGGCCTCGCGGACGGGGCCGCCGCCCTCGCCGCGAACCGGGGCGACGGCGCCGCCGAGCCGCTGCGGCTCATCGGCGACACCGGCCGGCAGGCGCTGGTGGAGCTGCGGCGCGTGCTGGGCGTCCTGCGGGACGAGCCGGGCGCCCGGCCGGCGGACACGGGCCCCGGACGCGAGCCCGAACCGCGGCTCGTCCCGCAGCCCGGAATCGGTGACCTGGACGCACTGCTGGGGCGGGTCCGCGCCGCCGGGCTGAGCACCGCCTGCCGCACCGCGGGCGACCTCGCCGCGCTCGGCGACGGACTTCAGCTCACCGTCTACCGCATCGTCCAGGAGGCGCTGACCAACACGCTGAAGCACGCCGGCCCGGAGGCCCGCGCGGAGGTCGCCGTCGAAGCCCGGGACGGACGGGTCCGGGTGCGCGTCACCGACACCGGGCCGCCGCCCGGACGCCCGGCGCGCCCGGCACCGGACGGAGAACCGGGACACGGCCTCGCCGGCATCCGCCGGAGGGCCGCACTGTACGGCGGATCCGTCACCATCGGCCCGCGCGGTGCCGCCGGCGGCTGGACGGTCGACGTGCTGCTCGACGCGCCCCCGCCCGGCGAACCCGCCGCGCCGGCACCGGGGGGCCGCCCGTGACCACCGTCCTCATCGCCGACGACCAGCCCCTGCAGCGCCTCGGGTTCCGCATGCTGCTGGAGGGGACGTCCGGGACGACCGCCGTCGGCGAGGCCGGGCACGGCGCCGAGGCCGTCCGGATGGCCGCCGATCTGCGCCCCGACGTCGTGCTGATGGACGTCCGGATGCCCGGCATGGACGGCATCGAGGCCACCCGCCGGATCGTCGCCGCGGGCGGCCGCACCCGCGTGCTCATCCTCACCACGTTCGACCTGGACGAGTACGCCTATGCGGGGCTGCGCGCCGGGGCGAGCGGCTTCCTGCTGAAGGACGCCCGCCCCGAGGAGCTCATCGCGGGCATCCGCGCCGTCGCCACCGGGGACGCCGTCGTCTCCCCCGGCCTCACGCGCCGCCTGCTCGACGCCCACGCCCACCGGGTGCTGCGGCCCGCCGACCCGGCCGACGACCCGCGGCTGCGCACGCTCACCGAACGCGAACGCGAAGTGCTCGTCGCGATCGGCACCGGCCGGACGAACGCCGAGATCGCCGAACGCCTCGCGCTCACCGAGTCCACCGTCAAGAAGCACGTCGGCAAGGTCCTCGCCAAGATCGGCGCCCGGGACCGCATCCAGGCCGTCATCACCGCCTACGACATCGGGCTGGTCGCGCCCCGCGGCTGACGCCGTCCCGCCCGGCGGGTTCAGGCGGACGCGCGGAGGCGGGCGTCCAGGGCGTCCAGGTCCGGGACGAACCAGACGTGGCCGCCCGCGTTCGACTCGGCGACGAGGGCGCGCAGCGCCGAGCTCGTCGCCAGGTGCCCGGAGAGGTCGCCGACGATCGCCAGCCGGATCCGGTAGTTGACGAACTTCTGCATGATCTCGCCCGCGAAGCGGGAGCCGAGGGCGAAGAACCGCTCGTCCAGGCGCCGCACGGGCACGGCCACCACCTCGGCGCCGAGGAACGCGGCGCCGATCAGGTCGAGCGCGTCCGCCTCGGTGGCGATCGGCGGGCCGTCCGGGTCGCACACCAGCACCGGTGTCCCGGCCCGCTCCGCCATCTCGTCAGCCATCGCGCTCCTCCGCTCCCAGCAGGTCGTTGCCGCCGTCGAGCACGCTCTCGAGCAGGCGCAGCACGTCCGCGGTCGGGCCCGCGCCGCCGAGGACGACGAACTTCAGGCGCCGCCGCTCCGCGTCGTGCACCGCCTGGACGCGCAGGCGGTCCGCGGCGCTCCCGCCGCTCGCGCCGGTGTTCGCGGCGGCGAGGACGAGCGTGCTGAGCCGGTCGGCCGCGGCCCGGTCGACGCCGTCGATCTCGACGATGCTCGACACCTCGACGGACGCGCCCGCGCCCGTTCCGCCGCCGGGGGCGGAGGGGCGGCCGGTGAGCGCGTCGAGGTCGGCGGGCGCGATCCGGTACTGCTTGCCGATGCGCACGGCGTTGAGCCGTCCGTCGCGGATGTAGCCGCGGACCGTCCGCACGTGCAGCCCGAGAAGGTCGGCGACCTCCTCGACCGAGTACATTTTCTCAGCCATCGCTCCCTATCGTACCCCTAAAGGGAGTGATGGGTGAGTTTGCGTCGCTAGAGCGGGTGATGTTTCACGGGAAACACGCCACGTACCGGAGGCGACCGGGCACGCCCCGATACGGCGACGGGCCGCACATCCCGGACGTCCGGGATGTGCGGCCCGTCGGGCGGCTCGCGGCCGGGTCAGCGGCCGGTGCCTCCGTAGACGACGGCCTCGACCTGCTCGGAGTCGAGGTCGAACGCGCGGTGGGCGGCGGCGACCGCGGTGTCGAGGTCGTCCTGCGCGACGACCACGGAGATCCGGATCTCCGACGTGGAGATCATCTCGATGTTCACGCCCGCGTCGGCGATGGCGGCGAACAGCTTGGCGGTGACGCCCGGGTGCGAGCGCATCCCGGCGCCGATCAGCGACACCTTGCCGATGCGGTCGTCGTAGCGCAGCGACTCGAAGCCGATGCGCTCCTTGACCTTGTTGAGCGCCGACAGCGCGGCCTGCCCGTCCGTGGCCGGCAGCGTGAACGAGATGTCGGTGCGCCCGGTGGACGCGGCCGACACGTTCTGCACGATCATGTCGATGTTGATCTCGGCGTCGGACAGCACCGTGAAGATCGTGGCGGCCTCACCGACCTTGTCGGGCACGCCCACCACGGTGATCTTGGCCTCGCTGCGGTCGTGCGCGACGCCGGAGATGATCGCCTGCTCCATGTCCTGTCCTTCGAGTTCGCTGCTGTCGACGACCCACGTGCCTTCCTTCTGGCTGAACGAGGACCGCACGTGGATCGGGATGTTGTAGCGGCGCGCGTACTCCACGCAGCGCAGATGCAGGATCTTCGCCCCGCTCGCCGCCATTTCCAGCATCTCCTCGTAGGAGATCTTCGGGACCTTCCGCGCGGCCGGCACGATGCGCGGGTCGGCGGTGAAGACGCCGTCGACGTCGGAGTAGATCTCGCAGACGTCGGCGCTGAGGGCCGCCGCCAGCGCCACCGCGGTGGTGTCGGACCCGCCGCGGCCGAGGGTGGTGATGTCCTTGGTGCCCTGCGAGACGCCCTGGAAGCCGGCGACGATGCAGATCGAGCCCTCGTCCAGCGCGGTCCTTATGCGCCCCGGGGTCACGTCGATGATCTTGGCTTTGCCGTGGGAGCCGTCGGTGATGACCCCCGCCTGGGAGCCGGTGAAGGACCGGGCCTCGTGGCCCAGGTTCGCGATGGCCATCGCCAGCAGCGCCATGGAGATGCGCTCGCCGGCGGTGAGCAGCATGTCCAGTTCGCGTGCCGGGGGCAGGGGGCTGACCTGCTCGGCCTTGTCGATGAGATCATCCGTCGTGTCGCCCATGGCGGAGACGACGACAACGACGTCGTTGCCCGCCTTCTTCGTCGCGACGATGCGCTGGGCGACCCGCTTGACGCACTCGGCGTCGGCGACGGAGGAGCCACCGTACTTCTGCACGATAAGAGCCACGGTTTTGGGCGCTCCTCGGTTCGGGGTCAGGCGTACCAGCCGTCCAGTCTACCGAGGTCATCCGCTATGCCTACGTCCAGGTAATTCATGGACCGGTCACCCGGCCCGGGACGAAGCCGTACAACCGGCCCGTGGCGCCTTCGCGAGTTCGGCCGTGCGCGCGTGCCGCGCCCGCCCCGGGTGCGTAGCCGCCCGGGGCGGCCGGGCGGGTCAGGTGCGGCCCAGGGCGCCGGTGACCATGGCCGTCGCGAGCGCGACGGCGTTCTCGGGGGTGACCCGCTCCGGCGGGCCGGTGAGCAGGCCGAACAGGGCGTTGGCGTACAGCAGCATCAGCGTCCGGACGGCGGCCTCCGGCGTGTCGAGCCCGAGGGCGCGGTGGTGCCCGAGGGTGAACCGGACGGACGCCTCCTCCATCCCCGCGATCGTCTCGCGGAGCGAGGGCCGCCGGGTGGCCTCCAGGCTGAGCTCGCACACCGCCAGGTACCGGACGCGGTGCTCGGTCGCGGCCGCGAACAGCGACATCCCGATCATCTCCGCGATCCGCGAGGGCGGGACCGGCGGGCCCTCGTGCGCCGCGGCGGCGTCCATTCCGGCGAAGTGGAGTTCGGCGACGCGGGCCGCCGCGGCGGCGAGCAGCGCGTCGCGGCTGCGGAAGTAGTTCGAGGCGGTCCCGGCGGGGACGCCGGCCCGCTCGTCGACCGCGCGATGGCTGAGCCCGTGCACGCCGTCGCGGCCGAGGACGTCGATCGCCGCGTCGGCCAGCGCGCGCCGCCGCTCCGTGTTCTGTGGCGCCACGCCCCGCACCCTACCCGCCGTCACAACGATCGTAGTGTTACGGTTAGCGTAGTACAACGATCCTAGTGATTAGGGGTCCGGATGAAGGTGCTGGTCATCGGAGCGGGCGTCGGCGGTCTCGCGGCGGCGCGCGGCCTGCTCGCCGCGGGACACGACGTCGAGGTCCACGAGCGGGGACCGGCGCTGCGCACGTCCGGCGCGGCGCTGACGCTGTGGGCCAACGGCACCGGCGCCCTCACCGCGCTCGGCGCGTCGCTGGACGGCGTCGGCGCGCCCATCGACGTCCTCGAGCAGCGCGACGCGTCCGGCCGCACGCTGGTCAGCGTGGACACCGCGCACGCCGCCCGCCGCTACGGGCTCCCGAACATCTCCCTGCCCCGCCGCCGCCTCGTCGAACGCCTCGCGGCCGGACTGCCGGACGGGACGGTCGCGTTCGGCCGCGCGTGCACGGGCGTCGCGCACGACGCGGGCGGCGTCCGCGCCGAGTTCGCCGACGGCGCGACCGCGACCGGCGACATGCTGGTGGGCGCGGACGGCGCCCGCTCGATCGTCCGGCGGACGCTGTGGGGGCGCGACCCGGCGGAGCCGAGCGGCTGGGCCACCTGGCAGGGGCTGAGCCGCGTGCCGATCGACGTGGTGGCGGGCCGCACCGGCCTGCTGATCAACGGCCCGGAGGGCGTGTGCGGGCTGATGCCGGCGGGCGAGGACCTGCTCCAGTGGTGGTTCGACCGCCGCTGGACGCCCGGGGAGCCCGAGCCGCCGTCCGTCCTGGACGACCTGCGCGCCCGGTTCGGGCACTGGGCGGCGCCCGTGCCGCAGGTGCTCGCGTCCGTCGCCGACGAGGAGATCGAGTTCTTCCCGCACCACCGGCACCGCGTCCCGGACGTCTGGGGCGAGGGGCGCTGCACGCTGGTCGGGGACGCGGCGCACACCATGCCGCCCACGCAGGCGCAGGGCGCCAACCAGGCGCTGGAGGACGCATGGGCGCTGAGCCGGGTGCTGGCGGAGGGCGAGCCGGCGGACGTGCCCGCCGCGCTGCGCCGCTACGAGCGCGGACGGTCCCGCAAGGCGGCCCGGATCGCGCGGGTGGCGGCGACCGAGGCCACGAACGCCCACCCGGCGCCCCTCACCCGCCTCCTCCCCGACCGGTTCGTGAGCTGGGCGTACACCCGCTGGCTCGCGTCCATCAGCGACTACCTCGCGGCGGACGGCGCCGCCCGCCGCGCAGGAGCCCGCCGCGCAGGAGCCCGCCGCACCGGAGCCCGCCGCCCGTGACGCGCCCGCCGGGCGGTGCGCGCGTCAGGCGGTGTGCTCGGCGGTCTGCCGGACGAACGCGTCGACGGCCTCGTCCCACGGGAGGTCGTCCGCGTCCATGCCCACGAGCTCGGCGGAGTCGCGGCCGAGGACGTCGGCGTGCATGAAGACGGTGAACCGTTCGCCGCCGACGGGCACCCAGTAGGGCTCGACGTCGTCGCCGCCCGCGGCGTCGACGTCCACGGACAGGACGCCGGGGTCGATGCGGGGTCCGCCCCGCGCGCCCACGTCGTCCAGGAAGGCGAGGATGTTCGCGAGGAACATCTCCCATTTGGCGGCTTCCTCGGTGAGCCCGGCCAGCAGCGCGTCCCAGGACGTGCTCGTCCCGTCCTCGCAGGGGGCCCAGCGGTCGCCGCCGCGCGCCGCCCGGACCGCCTCCAGCGGCACGCCGGGCATCTGGACCGACGTCTCCTCCCACCCGTCCGCGTCGCCGGGCGGTTCCGTGGAGGTGGAGAGCAGGAAGGTGCGCCGCGCGGATCCGTCCATGGCGCGGAAGTCGTCCTCGACCAGGACGTTTCCGCGCCAGCCGATGTGCGCGAGTGCGGAGCGGAGCGCGGCTTCGAGTTCACTGCGCAGCGCCTCGATGTTGGCGCGCGCGTGCTGCTCGACCGCCTCCGGGTCGTTGACGATGCCGTCGAAATCCTGATCCATGCGCGAGAGTGTGCCATCGCCGTCCGTCAGACCCGGCCGCGTCACAGGCCGCTGCCGAGGACGTACCAGACGACGTACACGACGACGCCCGCGGCGACGCCCAGGCCCAGGAAGAAGCCGATGGTCTCCCAGGCGTCCGCGTCGGGGCGCATCAGGACGCGGCGCAGCGCGAAACCGATCAGGAACAGGCCGGCCGCGGCCATGCCGCCCGCGCTGACGAGCAACTCGGTGATGTTGGCGCGCCCGGTGTCGTCGGAGCGCGCGATGGCCGGATCGCCCAGCGGGCCGCCCGACGGCGGCACGTAGCGGGCGGGGAAGGAGTCGCCCACGTCGAGTCCCCCGGACTGGTGCCCGTTGTCGGGCGAGACGACCGTCCCCCATGAGCGGCCGTCATCGGCACGGAAGGAGCGCCGGCAGTGCTTCCTTCCCCGGCTGTCCCTCTCGCAGCTTTCCAGCGTGTAGGTGCCCTGTACGCCGTCGTTGAGGGCCCTCTTGGCCGTCAGGGCGGGCGCGGCGCAGATGCTCCAGCCCATGACCATGAGCACCACTCCGCCGACCGCGGCGCCCACGATCCTTTTCCACTCGTGCTCCTGCAGTTCGCGCAAGGCCGTCCCTTCGTCGGATCTTGGACGCCGTCCCACCCGTCCCTGTTCCAGGGCACCGCGACGCTGATGTCGCTTTTCCGCCCGTGGACGCCCTCCGTGTCGTTATCCGACGCCGTCCGGGGCGCCGAGTTCGCCGACCGCATGGGGCCGCTCGGGGACGGCGTGGGCGACGACGAGCTTGAGCAGCAGGACGACCGGGAGCCACGCGAGCCCGTCGGGTGCGGGGATCGCGGGGGCGAGCATCGCCCCGGTGAGGACGACCAGCAGCGCGACCGGACGGGCGAGGCGGCGGGGCGCGCGGACGACGAGGACGACCCCGGCGAGGGCCCACGCGTACCACAGCGGCCCCCACCACCACGCGGCGCCGAAGAGCGCTCCGACGATGATCGGCTGAACGTGAGCGGCGGCGAAGCCGATCTCGTTGTGGAGGAAGCGGTTCACGCGGGTGGGCGGCAGCGGCAGGGGCCCGTGGTAGAAGCGCTTCGCGGAGTCGAGGCCGTTGGCGACGACGCCGCCCGCGAGGTCGTACGCGACCGCCGCGGCGACGGCGAGCCGCCACCACGACCAGCCGGCGTCGAGGCCGAGCCCGAGGGACGCGGCGACGCCGAAGGCGCCCGCGAGGTGCGCGAGGGCGCGCTCGCCGCGGGTCGAGCCGACGCCGAAGAACCAGCCGGGTTTCACGCGGGGCCCTCCCCGTGGCCGGCCGCGGCCTCGGTGGTCCAGCGGGCGAGGCCCTCGCGGGACAGCGGGTCGGTGCCGAGGACGTCCGCGATCCGGTGCCGCAGCAGGAGCACCGCGAGGTCGTTGACCAGGAGGAACGTGGCGCGTTCGGCGGTCGGCGCGTGCCGCCGGGCCGCCTCGAACAGGAGGCGGAACAGGCGGGCGCCGGCGGGGTCGTCGCCGGGCAGCAGCCGCGCGAGGTAGGCGGGCACGGGGGAGCCGGGCGGCAGCCGGCGCAGCAGCGCGTCCGCGAGCGGCGCGGTGCCGCCGTCCGCCGGGTCCGGGTGGGCGGCGAGCTCGCCGAAGATCTCCTCCAGCAGGTCCGCCACGTGCCGGTCGACGGCCTCGCGGAGCGCGTCCTTCGACCCGAAGTGGTGGATGACCAGGGCGGCGGAGACGCCCGCGGCCGCCCCGATCCGGCGGACGGTGACCCGGTCGGGGCCGTCGAGGGCGAAGAGGCGCAGGGCCTCGTCGCGGATGGCGGCCCGGGCGGTGCGATCGTCGGCTGAACACATGTTCAAGATGCTAAACACTTGTTTAGCCGGCGCGCAACGCTGATGTCGGTTTTCCGCTAGTGGACGCCCGTGGCCGTCGACGATGCTGGGGAGCATGCACGAGGACGTGGAGAGGTGCGTGCGCGCCGTCCGATCGAGGGACGCCCGGTTCGACGGGTGGTTCTTCACCGGGGTGCTGACGACGGGGATCTACTGCCGGCCGAGCTGCCCGGCCGTGCCGCCGAAGCCCGAGAACATGCGGTTCTACCCGAGCGCGGCGGCGGCGCAGCAGGCCGGGTTCCGGGCGTGCAAGCGGTGCCGCCCGGACGCCAGCCCCGGCTCGCCCGAGTGGAACCACCGGGCGGACGTCGTCGCCCGCGCCATGCGGCTCATCGCGGACGGCGCCGTCGACCGCGAGGGCGTCCCCGGCCTCGCGCGGAGGCTCGGCTACAGCACGCGGCAGATCGAGCGGCAGCTCAACGCCGAACTCGGCGCCGGGCCCCTCGCGCTGGCGCGCGCGCAGCGCGCCCAGACCGCGCGGCTGCTGATCGAGACGACGCCGCTGCCGATGGGCGACGTCGCGTTCGCCGCCGGGTTCGCGAGCATCCGCGCGTTCAACGACACCGTCCGGGAGGTGTTCGCGCTCACGCCCACCGAGCTGCGCGACCGGGTCGCGAAGGGCCACCCGCCGGCCGGGTCCGGCACCCTGGCGTTCCGGCTGCCGTTCCGGGCCCCGCTGTGCCCCGACAACCTGTTCGGGCACCTGGCGGCGACGGCGGTGCCCGGGGTCGAGGAGTGGCGGGACGGCGCGTTCCGCCGGGCGCTCCGGCTGCCGCACGGGCACGGCGTCGCGTCGCTGCGCCCGCACCCCGAGTACGTCGCCTGCACGCTCGCGCTCACCGACCTGCGCGACCTCACCATCGCGATCAGCCGGTGCCGGTGGCTGCTCGACCTCGACGCCGACCCGGTCGCCGTCGACGACCAGCTCGGCGCCGACCCGGCCCTCGCGCCGCTCGTCCGCAAGGCGCCGGGGCGGCGGGTGCCGCGCGCCGCGGACGGCCCCGAGTTCGCCGTCCGGGCCGTCCTCGGGCAGCAGGTGTCGGTCGCGGCGGCCCGGACGCACGCGGCGCGGCTCGTCGTCGCCCACGGGGAGCCGATCGACGACCCGCTCGGCGCCGGGGGCGGGCTGACGCACCTGTTCCCGACGCCCGAGGCGCTCGCGGGCCTCGACCCGGAGACCCTCGCGTTCCCCCGGTCCCGCCGCGCCACCCTGGCGGCCCTCGTGGACGCCCTCGCGCAGGACGCCATCGACCTGAGCGTCGGGAGCGACTGGGAATCGGCCCGCGCGCGCTTGGCGGCACTCCCCGGTTTCGGACCGTGGACGATCGAGACCATCGCCATGCGCGCGCTGGGCGACCCCGACGCGTTCATCCCCGGCGACCTCGGCGTCCGCACGGCGGCCCGCATGCTCGGCCTCCCGCACACCCCGGCCGCCCTCACCCGCCGCGCCGAAGCGTGGCGACCGTGGCGCGCCTACGCCGTCCAGTACCTGTGGGCGACCGGCGACCACGCCATCAACTACCTGCCCGCCTCTTAGGAGAATCGCCATGCGGACAACGCACACGGTTTTGGAAAGCGCAGTGGGGCCGCTCACGGCGGTGGTCACCGACGGCGCCCTGTCCGGCCTCTACATGCAGGACCAGCGGCACCGCCCCGCCCAGGACACGTTCGGTCTCCCCGCGGACGACCCGGACGAGAAGCCGTTCGCGCAAGTCGCGGAACAGCTCGACGCCTACTTCGCCGGGGACCTCACCGAGTTCGACGTGCCGCTCGCACTGAACGGCACCCCGTTCCAGCGGCGCGTCTGGGACGCGCTCCGGCACATCCCCTACGGGGAGACCGTCACCTACGGCGAGCTGGCGCTCGACATCGGCAGCCCCACCGCCTCCCGCGCCGTCGGCCTCGCCAACGGCAAGAACCCGATCAGCGTGATCGTCCCGTGCCACCGGGTCGTCGGTTCGAACGGCGACCTCACCGGGTACGGCGGGGGCATCGAGCGCAAGCGGTACCTGCTGGAGTTCGAACGCACCGTGCGGCACGGCGCCGCCCCCGCGCTCTTCTAGGCCCGGACGAACTGTCGGAGCCCTCGGATAACGTGCGGGCACGGGCCGGACGTCCGGTCCGTGCGGTATCGAAAGGCCAGGTCAGATGGAGTTCCGAGTCGACCGGCACACGCTCGCCGAGGCCGTCGCGTGGGCCGCGCGGACGCTGCCGTCCCGTCCCGCCGTGCCGGTCCTCGCGGGGATGCTGATCGAAGCCGGCGAGGACGGGATCGCCCTCGCCGGGTTCGACTACGAGGTGTCGGCGCGCGCCCGGATCGACGCGGAGACCGCCGAGCCGGGCCGGGTCCTCGTCCCGGGCCGGCTGCTGTCCGACATCGTCAAGAACCTCCCCGCCCAGCCCGTGGAGGTCTCCACGAAGGGCTCCGAGGTCGTCGTCCGGTGCGGGCCCGCCGAGTTCGGGCTCCTCACGATGCCCGTCGAGGACTACCCCACCCTCCCCGAGCCGCCCGCCCGCGCCGGCACCCTGCCCGGCGCCCTGTTCGCGGAGGCCGTCGCCCAGGTCGTCCCGGCCGCCGGCCGCGACGACACCCTCCCGATGCTGACCGGCGCCCGCATCGACATCGAGGGCGACACGATGTGGCTCGCCTGCACCGACCGGTACCGCATCGCCGCCCGCGAACTGACCTGGTCGCCCGCCGACCCGGGCTTCACCGCGGGCGTCGTCGTCCCGGCCCGCACCCTCGCCGACACCGCCCGGGCCATCCGGCAGGGCGACGAGGTCGCGATCGACCTCGGCGGCTCCGGCGAGGCCCTCATCGGCATCTCCGGCGCCGGCCGCACCATGACCAGCCGCCTCCTCGACGACCAGTACATCAACTACCGGGCCCGGCTCACCGGCGAGTGGACGTCCACCGCCCGCGTCCGCACGGCCCCGTTCGTCGAGGCGATCAAGCGGGCCGCGCTCGTCACCGACCGGGGCACGCCCGTCCGGCTGGCGTTCACGCCCGGCGAGGTGCGGATCCGCGCCGCCGCGGGCGACTCGGCCCGCGCCAACGAGGCCCTCGGCGCCGAACTCGACGGCGACGAGATCGACATCGCGTTCAGCCCCCAGTACCTCCTGGACGCCCTCGCCGGAATCCACACCGAGTGGACGCGCGTCGAGTGCACGGGCCCGACGAAGGCCGCGCTGATCACCGGGATCCCCGACGAGGAGGACGCCGCCGACCGCGACACCGGCTTCCGGTACCTCGCGATGCCGGTCCGGCTCACGTCCTGACCTAGAGGTCCAGCACCGCCAGGACGAACCGGACGTCCCGGTCGCCGGCGTTCGCGTACGAGTGCGGCCGGTCGCCGACGAACACGGCGGCCGCGCCCGCCTCGACGAGGTCGGTGCGCCCGTCCACGCCCAGCGTCAGCACGCCGTCCTCCACGTAGACGATCTCCTTGGTGCCGGGCACGTGCGGGTCGCTCTCCCGGGTCTCGCCCGGCCGCAGCTCCCAGCGCCACAGCTCCAGCGACGGCCGCGGGTCGCTGCCCGCCAGCAGCGTGCCGCGCCCGCCGTGCGCGCCCTCCCACAGCACCACGTGCCGCTCCGGCGGGAACATCCGCACCGGCGGCTCCTCCTCGACCTGCACCAGCCGGGTCAGCGGGACGCCGAGCGCGTCGGAGATGCGGATCAGCGTCCCCAGGTTCGGGTTGCCGCGCCCCTGCTCCAGCCCCACGAGGACGCCCTTGCTGACGCCCGCCCGCCCGGCCAGCTCGTCCAGGCTCCAGCCGTGCCCGGCCCGCAGCGCCCGGACCGTCCGCGCCACGGCCTCGCCGATCGCGCCCTGTTCGCCCACGCATTCCTCCTCAACGCGGACACCAGGATGCCACCGACCCGTCCGGTCGGTATGATGCACTGTCGAGTTCATCGAAATGACCGGAGGAAGGGCATGCTGGAGCGGATCACCGTGGACGAGGCCGTACGGGAGCTGCGGCCCGACTTCGCCGTCCTCGCCGTCACCGCGGAGGGACTCGCGAACGGGCCGGGCGACGCCGCCTCGGCCGACCTGCTCGCCCGCGCCGCGGACCGCGCCGACGCCGCGCACCCGCACGTCGAGGCGTGGCGCGAGGCGTACCGGGCGTTCGGCGCGAAGCCCAAGCGCACCCGCCCGTCCGTCGACGCCCTCATGCGCCGCGCCGTCCCGTCCATCAACCGGGTCGTGGACGCCTACAACGCGGTCAGCGTCGAGCACGCGCTGCCGATCGGCGGCGAGGACCTCGACGCCTACCGCGGCCCCGCCCGCCTCGTCCGCGCCGCCGGCGACGAACCCTTCGACGTCGTCGCGTCCGGCGAACCGGCCGTCGAGCACCCCGAGCCGGGCGAGGTCGTCTGGCGGGACGACGCGGGCGTCACCTGCCGCCGCTGGAACTGGCGGCAGTGCGTCCGCACCCGCATCACCGAGGACACCAAGAACGCCCTGTTCCTCCTGGAACGCCTCGAACCGTACCCCCTCGACGACCTGCACGCCGCCGCCGACGTCCTCGCCGCCCGCCTCCGCGAGATCTCCCCGGACGTCCGGATCGCCACCCGCCTCCTCGCATGGTGACGGTCCTCGCCCTCGGCGCCGCCCTCGCCTACGGCGTCGCCGACTTCCTCGGCGGCGCCGTCTCCCGCCGCGCCACCGCCCTCCAGGCGCTGCTGTGGTGCGTCCCCGTCGGCTTCGCCGTCGTCCTCACCGCCGCGCTGGTCGACGGCGGCGCGCCCACCGCGCCGTCCCTCGCCCGGGGGTTCGGCGCGGGCCTCGCCGGCGGCACCGGCCTCATCACCTTCTACGGCGCGCTCGCCCGCGGCCCGATGAGCGTCGTCGCGCCCGTCTCGGCCCTCGCCGCCGCGATCCTCCCCGTCGCCTTCGGCGTCCTGCGCGGCGAACGGCTCGGCGCCACGGTCGTCGCGGGCGTCCTGCTGTGCCTCGTCGCCATCGGCATGGTCAGCATGGAGCGGGACGCCGAGGCGCCCGCCGAGCGCCGCCTCACCGACTCGGGCCCCCTCATGGCGGCCGTCTCCGGCGTCTGCTTCGGCGTCTTCTTCACCGTCCTCGGCGCGGCGGGCGAGGACGGCGGGCTCTGGCCGATCGTCGGCTCCCGCGTCGGCAACCTCGCGGTCGTCCTGACGGCCGTCGCCGTCACCCTCCGCCTGCGCGGCGGGAACCTCGGCCCCCGCGTGTCCGGCCGCGCGCTCATCGCCCTCGCGCTGCTGTCCGGCACCCTCGACGCGGGCGCGAACGTCCTGTTCGTCGTCGCCACGCAGCAGGGCCTGCTCAGCCTCGCGGCCGTCCTGACGTCCCTCTACCCGGCGATCACCGTCCTGCTCGCCCGCGTCGCCTACAGCGAGCGCCTCCGCGCCGTCCAGCGCGTCGGCCTCGCCGTCGCCGCCACCGGCGTCGTCCTGGTGACCGCGGGCGGATAGTGGAATAGATTATTCCGTTCTGCTAGAATGGGGGTCCTGAACAGCGGGGCGAAGGGGCGGAAGATGAACCGGAAGAGCGAGTGGACGATCCTGGACGAGGCGCACGAGCTCCTGCGGGCGGCCGTCCGCGGCGTCCCCGCCGGGGACATGGGCAAGCCGACCCCCTGCGCGGAATGGACCGTCGCCCAGGTGCTCCAGCACGCCGTCGGCGACCAGCTCGCCTACGCCGCCGCCATCACCGGCGGCCCCGGACCCGAGGAGAACCCGTTCACCCCGTCCGGGACCCTCTCCGCGGCCCCGGAGGCCCTGGTGGACGCCGCCGTCCGCGCCGCCGCCGACGCGTGGGCGACCGTCGGCAAGGACGCGCGGGACGTCGCCGTCCCGATGCCGCCCAACACGATGACCGCCGAGACCGGCGCCGGAGCCTGCGCGCTGGACGCCGCCGTCCACGCCTGGGACATCGCCGTCGCCACCGGCCAGGGATCCCCCCTCGTCGGCACCCTCGCCCGCGCGCTCCTGCCGGTCGCCCGGACGGTCGTGATCCAGCCCCTCCGCGACTACGGCGCCTTCGGGCCCGTCCTCGCCGACCGTCCGGGCGACGACGACGTCGCGACGCTGCTCCGCTTCCTCGGCCGCGACCCCGAGCACCCCGTCGCGTCCGCCTGACGGCCGCCGACTGGCAGACACTCGTGTCTGCCAGTCGGCGCGAGTGCCTTCTCCTCACCGTCCCGCCCCGATAGGTTCCGATCATGGGCTGGGACGGTGACGGGGTACTGGCGGGGCGGTACCGGAGGCTCGGCCGGATCGGCCAGGGCGGCATGGGCGCGGTGTGGCACGCCCGCGACCTCGACCTCGACCGCGACGTCGCCGTCAAGGAGCTCCGCGTACCCGACCAGGTCACCGACCAGGAACGGGACGTCTGGTACGCGCGGATGGAACGCGAGGCCCGCGCCGCCGCACGCCTCCGGCACCCCGGCATCGTCACCGTCCACGACCGGGTGATGGGCGACGACGGCCGCCCCTGGATCGTCATGGAGCTGGTCCGCGGCCGCTCCCTCGAAGACCTCCTGGCCGAACAGACCGCGCTGCCCCCGCACCGGGTCGCCGCGATCGGCCTCGCGATGCTGGACGCCCTCACGGCGGCCCACGCCCAAGGCGTCGTCCACCGCGACGTCAAGCCCGCGAACGTGCTCCTCGAAGGCGACCGGGTCCTCCTCACCGACTTCGGCATCGCCGCCCTGGAGGGCGACGTCACCATCACCCGCTCGGGCGCGGTGCTGGGCACGCCCGCCTACATGTCCCCCGAGCAGGTGCGGGGCGGCGCCGTCACCCCGGCCTCCGACCTGTGGTCCCTGGCCGCCACCCTCTACACGGCGGTCGAGGGCCGCCGCCCGTTCGACGGCCCCGGCCACGGCGCCGTCTTCGTCGCCATCGCCACCGCCCGGCACGCCCCGCCAAGCTGCGGCGGCCCGCTGGCCCGGGTCCTCGACGGCCTCCTGCGCAAGGACCCGTCCGACCGCCTGTCACCCGCCGAAGCCCGCGACCTGCTCCAAGCCGCCCTGGCTCCGAGCGGCACCGCGACCGTCCCCGAACGGCCCGCCCGCGACCGTCCGCCGCCCACCGCGCTCCTCGACCCGCCCGCGGACGGCCGGAACCTGCGAACGACCCTCGTCAGAGCCGCGCTCCTGAGCACCGCGGTCGCCGTCCTGGCCTTCCTGGGCGGGCCGTGGATGAGACCCCACGAGGACCCTCTCGTCGAGGAGTACTGGCGGGCATCCGCCTTCCTGCTGGTGCCCGTGTTTGCGGCGTTCGTCCTCCTATGCGGGGCGTGGTTCCTGCCGCACAGACCGGCGCTCGTCCTCACCCTCATCGCCGCGATCCTCGGTGGCCTTCAAGTGGGAACCCTCAGCCTGTACACGCACCGATACTCCGGCGACCTCCCGGTCATCGAACCCCAAACCGGACTCCATGTCTTCTGGGTGCTGAGCGCACTCGCGATCATGCTCGCCTGCACCGCCGTGAACCCGACACTCGCCGGACGGGTGCGGGTTCCACACGTCCGGGGCGGCCTGCTCGCCGCGGCCGTGCTCGTCGAAGGCATCGTGGCCCTGCTCTGGGTCGTCCCGCTCTACGAGGCGGCAGGGTCGGGCCTGGACCTGGACTCGGACCACAACGCCCCCCTCATCCTCCCTCTCATGCTCCTGGGCGTCATCTGGCTCGGCGTGCAGCCGTTCACCTTGTCGAGCAAGGTCAGGGCCGGGTTCTCCCGCCGCTGACGTCACCACCAGTCCGGGGGCGGGACGGCACGCCGAAAGCCACCGGGCGCGTCCGTCTCGACGGCGAGCCCCGGACGCGCCAGGACGTCGAGGTCGAGGACCGCGAACAGGCTCAGCGGAACACCACCGCACTCCGGCCACGCCGTCCCGGGGTCGAGCATCGCCCGCCCCCCGAACCGGCAGTGCTCCGAACCGCTCAACACAGAACTCACGCAACGCCACGCGTCCCGCCCGGCCCGCTCCAGCGAACCGAGAAGCCGGTGGACGAACTCCGCACGGGCGGCGGGCCGACGCACCGTGTCCCCGACACGGACACTGGCGTTCACGAAGCCACCGCGCAGCCAGGATTTGGATACCCGACCATCCTGCCCCGCCGACGACGGGTGCCCCGAGCGTCGAGTCCGCGCCTCAAGCGCGGAGGGAGTCGATCAGGGTGTCGACGGCGGCGAGCGCGGTGCTCGTGTCGAGTCCGGTGCGGGACACCAGGGACAGGCCCTGGACGGTGAACAGCAGCAACTGGGCCTGGGCCTCCGGGGCGGCGTCCCGGGTGACCTCGCCGGTGGCCTGCGCGCGCCGCAGCGCGTCGGCGACGATGCCGGTGAAACGGGTGTGCGAGCGGGCCACGATCTCACCGGCCTCGGCGTCCTCCGGGACCAGTTCCGCGGTCGTGTTGCCGATCATGCACCCTCGCGGAACGCCGACGTCGGAGGCGTACTCGTGCGCCCGGGCCGGGGTCGCGAGCACCTCGCGCAACGCCGGCAGCACCGGCCCGTCCTCCAGCGCCGCGACCAGCCGCCGCTCGTAGGTGTCCCAGTAGAGCCGGACCGCCGCCAGGTAGAAGCTCCGCTTGTCGCCGAAGGCGCCGTACAGGCTGCCCCGCTCCACGGCCAGCGCGTCGACGAGGTCCTGGACGGAGGTCGCGCCGTAGCCCCGGGACCAGAACAGCAGGAGCGCGCGCTCCAGAGCCTGCTCCTTGTCGAACGCGCGGGGGCGCCCCGTCCGTGCCATGCCTCCAGGCTACGACTTTTTGACCGTCCGCACAAAACCCCGTACGGTGCTGCCCGAGGTACTTCTTGAACGCCCGCACAGAAGTCGGGCGCACCGCGACGACGCGCGCCTTGAGCGCGAGCGAGGAGAAAGATCGATGGGTCGTCTTGAGGAGAAGTACGCGCTGATCACCGGCGGGACGGGCGGCATCGGGTTCGAGACCGCCCGCGAGTTCCTCGCCGAGGGCGCGTCCGTCGCGATCACCGGCCGCTCGCCGGAACGGCTGGACGAGGCCGCCCGGCGGTTGGACGGTCCGCTGCTGCCCATCCGCAGCGACGCCGGCGACGTGCCCGGCCAGGCGGCCCTCGCGGCGCGGCTGCGGGACGAGTGGCCGCGGCTCGACATCGTGATGATCAACGCCGCCGACGTCACCCACCTGCCGATCGAAGCATGGACCGAAGAGGCGTTCGACAGGCTCGTCGCCACCAACCTCAAGGCGCCGTTCTTCCTGATCAGAGCCCTGCTGCCGCTCCTGTCGCAGGGAGCGTCGGTCATCCTCGTCGGCTCGGTCTCGGCTTTCATCGGGCACGAGAACGCGGCCGTCTACGGCGCCGCCAAGGCCGGCCTGCTGTCGTTGTCCCGCGGGCTGACCTATGAGCTGAGGGACCGGGGCGTCCGGGTCAACGGACTGAGCCCGGGGCCGACCGTCACCGACACGTTCAAGCCGCTCGGCCCCGAGCGCCAGGCCGCCATCTACGACGAACTCCGCCGCACGGTGCCCCTCCACCGCCTCGGTACGGCCACCGAGCTGGCGAAGGCGGCCGTCTACCTAGCCTCGGACGAGTCCGCGTACACCGCCGGCACCGTGCTGCGCGTCGACGGCGGCATCGGAGAACTCGCCTACTGACCACCCGCCTCGCGGAACCTCAGAGGTCGTGGGCGCCCGACCTGATCGCGCCGAGCAGCGCCCCGAAGGCCCCCCGGTCGAACAGCAGCTTCGGCCCGTGCGGATCGGTGGAGTCGCGCACACCGACCCCCGCCGCGATGTTGCAGGCCACCTCGACGCAGGTGTTGGCGTCCTTGCTGCGTGTGCTCTTGCGCCACCGGACGTCGGGTTCTTCAAGCAGAGTCAGCATGGATGGTCGAAGCCTCGTCTCTTCGCCGCCGCCTCGATCAGTTCGAAAGAACTTTCCGGGGTGAGTGCCGCTTCGCAAATCTTCTCGAATGCCAGCCTACAATGCTCGACTTGTTGCGGACTCTCCATATAGACGACGCCGAAGAAGCCCTCCGCATACGCCACGTCGGGATCCGCGGGCTCGGCGAACCCCAGGACGATCAGCGACCCCTCCAGGCCGCAGTGAGTCCCGACCGACTGCGGTAGCACCTGAATGGTGACGTTGCCGCGTTCCGCGTCGGAGAGGAGTCGGCGGAGCTGGTCGCGCCACACGGCGGGGCCGCCGATCGGACGGCCGAGTACGGCCTCGTCGAGGACGACGCGGAGTCGCGGGGGATCGATCTCCCGGGTGAGGATCGTCTGCCGGACCATGCGGGCCCGGATTCGGCGCTCGATGTCGTCGGACTTGCCGAGGTCGCCCGCCCTCATGATTTCCCGCGCGTAGTCCGGCGTCTGCAGAAGACCGGGGATGACCTGGGGATCCCAGTTGCCGATTTCCGATGCCGCGTCCTCCAAGGCGACGTACGGACCGTTGAGCACGTCGGTGTAGTCGGTCCACCACCCGCGCTCTTCGGCTTCGCGGGCGAGGCTCAAGATGGCTTCTCGGTCAGGGCTGCCCACGCCGTAGAGGTTGAGCATCAGTTGCACGTCGCGCTCATTGGGCTTGTTGCGTGCGCTTTCGATATGGCTGACCTTGCCCTGGCTCCACCCCAGGCGGGCGGCGGCCGCCGTCACGCCCAGCTCTGCCTGCTCCCGGAACTCTCTGAGGCTCCGCGCAAGCCGACGTGCACGGACCGAGGGGATGTACGAAGGGGACATAGTGCCAGTATCGCTCCACGTGATCACTAAACAACTCTCCGTGGCCGGATCGGGCCACGGCGTGTCGCTACTGATGCCTTGCGATCAGTAATCATTACGCACACTATGTAGCCATGACGGCGCCGAGTGTGACGGCGTCCAGGTGAAACGGCAGGTAGAGAGCGCCGCGCGGTCGGGGTGAGATGGGAACCCTGGTCCCGACCGCGCGGCTACCAACCCACAAGGGAGGAGGTGCCGCCATGGTAGACATCCCACCGGCGGCGCGGGGCGAGGTTCGGCGCGTGGCGGCGGAGCTGGGAGACCTGTGCCCCGGCTGGTTCAGCGAGCGGGTGGACGGACGGCTCGTCGCGCGGCGGCTGGAGGCGCTGTCCGACTACCAGCGCGGGCACGGGTGCCTGGACGAGACGACGGCCGGGTCCGTCACGGAGCTGCTGCTCGTGTGCGAGGCGCAGAACACGCTCGCCGAACGGATCGCGGTCGCGGAGACGACGGCGCGCGGCGTCCCCGGGGCGCGGGCGTGACCGCCGCCGTCCGGACGGTGCGGGCCGCGCCCTGGCACTGGGACGACCCCGAGGCGGTGCTCGCCGAGGTGCGGCGCGTGCTGCCGGGCGCGGTGGCGTGGGCGGGCGAGTACACCGGCTCGTTCTGGCTCCTCCGCAGCGACCGCCTGGAGGAGTTCGCGGACGGACGCGCGCTGCTCGCCCGCGTCCGCGGACTCGCCGTTCCCTGGCCGCCGCCACCGGCCCCGAAGGCCCGCCGGACGGACGTCCGGCACGGTGCGGCGACCAGGCCGCCGAACCGGAGGCCCGCCGCGCCGCCGCGACGCGTCCCCGCGCGGCGCCGGGACGTCGACCCGTTCTTCCCGCCGCCCAACCTGGTTCGCCGATTCCTCGGCAGATGCGGCGCGCTTCTCGGCCGAGTGGACGCGGCCCGCTGAGCGCGCCGTCCCTGGTCACCGCAGGGATTCAGGCTGCTGCCATGTCACCGGCTCTTGGGGGGCGTCCGGCGCCGTCCACGGGCGCGGACGCGTGCGCTTCTTCAGCGGCAACCCCACGCGGGCGGACTTCGACGACCTCGCCCGCCATGTGGTCGAGGGCAAGCTGAGTCCCGCGGTGGACGCAGTCTTCCCCTGGAGGAGACAGCGGCGGCGCACCGGGCGCTGGAGGCGGGCGGCGTCCGGGGCAAGTACGTGGTCGAGGTCGCGTAGACCCCTGGGAAGGTGCGCGGGGCTTGTCCCCCGTGAGAGCTACCCGGGAATGTCCGCTGAGCGGTGACGATTCGTGGGGTGCCGATTCCGTAGCGTTCTTCTCGTCGCCACGGACACCGCGCCGAGGCGCGAGGCAGACCCCCGCTCCCGCTATGGAGGACCACGATGTTCCGCACCGTCAAGACCGCTGCTCTGACCGCCCTCTCCGCCGCTGTGCTCGGCGCCGGGCTCGTCGGCTGCGACGGTGAGGACCTGGAGAACTGGGACCCGCTGGCCGCGAGCCCGAAGGCGGAGGCCGCGACGTTCACGGGCGACGAGAAGCTCGACGTGGACGGCAAGTCGGTGAACGTGTCGTGCTCCGGTGAGCTCGCGGACGGCAAGCCGGTCGTGGTCCTCCTGCACGGTGCGGGCGACGGTGTGGACAAGCTGGCCGCGCTGCAGAAGTCGGTGAGCGCCGAGTACCGGGTGTGCTCCTACGACCGGCTCGGGTCGGGCGCGAGCGCCAAGCCGGACGGGCCGCAGAGCTTCGACAGCACCGGGAAGGTGCTGACCGGGGTGCTCGACCAGGTCGCCGGCGACCGTCCGGTGGTGCTGGCGGGGCACTCGCTGGGCGGACTGATCGCCGCCCGGTACGCCCCCGACCACACCGACCGGGTGAAGGGCCTGGTCCTGATGGACGCCACGCCGGCGATGATGACCACCGACGTCAGCAGGATCATCCCCGAGTCGGCGACGGGCCCGGCGGCGGAGCTGCGCGCCCAGAACATCGCGGTCGCGCAGGGGCAGAACCCCGAGCAGCTCGTGATGAAGGACGGGCCGGTGAAGTCCGCCGGGAGCATCCCCGTCGAGGTGATCAAGCACGGGCAGCCGTACCTGGCGGCCGTCCCCCAGTACGGCCAGGGCCTTGAGGACGCGTGGACGGCGGGCCAGAAGAAGTGGCTGGAGCTGTCGAGCGCGAGCAAGCTGACCGTCGCCGAGAAGAGCGGCCACTACGTGTACGTGGACCAGCCGGACGTCGCCGTCAAGGCGATCGGGGGCGTCGCGGAGAAGGCCGCGGCCGCCTGACGGCACGAACGGCGAAGGGCCGCGACCGGAGACGGTCGCGGCCCTTCGCGGCGGCGGTGGTGGTGGGATTCGAACCCACGGAAGGTTGCCCTTCACACGCTTTCGAGGCGTGCGCCCTCGTCCACTAGGCGACACCACCGCGGAAGAGCCTACCGGACGCGGCGGCGTGCGAAGAACTCGATAAGCGGAGCGGCGCACTCGTCGGCGAGGAGACCCGCGATCACCTCGGGCCGGTGGTTGAGCCGGCGGTCGCGGACGACGTCCCACAGCGAGCCCACGGCACCGGCCTTCTCGTCGACCGCGCCGTAGACGAGGCGGGCGATGCGGGCCTGGACGGTCGCGCCCGCGCACATCGTGCAGGGTTCGAGCGTCACGACGAGGGTGCAGCCCGACAGCCGCCACTCGCCGCGGACGGACGCCGCCGCCCGCATCGCGACGATCTCCGCGTGGCCCGTCGGGTCGCCGCCGCCCTCCCGGTCGTTGCGGCCCGTGCCGATGACCTCCCCGGACGGGTCGAGGACGACGGCGCCGACGGGGATCTCGCCCGCGTCCGCCGCGCGCCGCGCCTCGTCCAGCGCGCGCCGCATCGCCGGGACGAGCCCGGGGGTGGGGTCGTCAGTCACGGATCCGGTCGAACTCCTCGCCGAACCCGGCCCGCTCGGCGACCGCCAGCAGCGCGTCGCCCGGCAGGGACCGCTCGCCGAGGTCGGCGAGGCCGCCGGCGTCGACGCCCAGGTCGTCCAGCAGGGCCGGGTCGCCGCCCGGGGCGCCGTCCGGCACCTCCCCGACGAGCTGGTGGAACAGGGGACCGAGGCCGTCCTCGCGGACGGTCGACACGTACGCGCGGGGCTCCTCCTGGCCGTCCAGCCGGACGACCGCGAACCAGTCGTCCTCCTCCTCGACGAGCAGGAGGACGGGGTCGCCGTACGACTCGACGGCCGCCTCCCGCATCAGGTCGGCGACGTCGTCGGCGTCCGCGGCCTCGGCGAGGACGGCCTCGGCGCCGACCCAGCCCTCCGGGGTCCGTGCGAAGACTGCGGCGAAAGAGGACACGCGTCCATTGTTACCCAACGGGTTCCCCAGGTCACGCCCGTGCGGGCGAGCGGTCCCGCGGATCAGGCGACGGTGTCGGCGGCCCGCTCGAACGCGGCGGCGAAACCGATGCGGCCCGCGATGCTGAGCAGCATCTCGTCCGGGTACAGCTCGAGGTCGCCGGAGATCGCGCCGAGCTCCATCTCGTCCAGCCCGAGATCCGCGAAGATCGACATGTCGCCGACCGGGAGGACCTGGTCGAGCTCCTCGTCGTCCGGAACGGGGATGTCCAGGTATTCCAGGACCTGCGTGGCGAGCGGCCAGTCCACCGACGCCGTGACGTCCGACAGGAACACCATCACCTCGTCGCCGAGCAGGCGGATCGCCACGAAGAAGTCGTCGCCGACCGCGACCAGCCCGATCGTGCCGCCCAGGCTGGGCTGCTGCCGCAGGGCATGGATCAGCCCCGCGAGGTCCTCGGTCAGCGCCACCGGGAGCACCTCGGCCTCCCAGGCTTCGTCCTCCCGGTACACCACGACGGCGAAATCCGTCGCGTCCACATCCGTCATGTCCACCCCACCGGCGCGGTTCCTGCCAGGGCATGTTCGCAGATGCGGGGCGCCCCCGTACGTCCCACCGCCGAATTCGGGGCGGGCCGGCGCGGACGCCCGGCGCGTCGCGGCACCCGGCGCAACGAACCTACTCGATCGGCGCCGGGGGCGGACCGGCCGCACCTCCCGCGGCGGACGGGTCAGTTGATGCGGAACGTGCGGCGGCGCAGCGCCGCGTGGATGCGGGCGCGCCGCGACCGGTGCGGCGTGACGCGGCGCCGCAGCTCGCGGGCCTCGGCGAGTTCGCGGAGGAACACGGCCCGGCGGCGCAGGTGCTCCCGCACCTCCTCGGGCGAGATGTCCCCCTGGGGACCGGGACGGGACGCCCCGCGCCCCTCGTCCCCCGGGCGGGCTTCGGTGTCGGCGCGGCGGTCCGGGGAGGGCCGGGCGGGTGTGACGTCGCTCACGGACGGTTCGGGCGTCGAGTCCGGCGCGGGGTCGCGGGCCGGCCCCGGCGGCATCGGCTGCTGATCGCTGTCGCGGCTCATACCGCTTTCGTGCCCAGCTCATCCGCGTCCTATCCTGCCTCGTCCCGGACCGGACGAACGCCGCATGTCGGCTACCGTGTGCGCATGCAGACCCTCGCCGTCGACCACCCGCTCGTCGCGCACAAGCTCACCACCCTGCGGGACTCGCGCACCGACTCGCCCACGTTCCGCAGGCTGGCCGACGAGCTGGTCACCCTGCTCGCCTACGAGGCCACCCGCGACGTCCGGGTCGCCGAGGTCACGGTGCCCACCCCGCTGGTGGACGCCGAAGGCGTCCAGCTCGCCAGCCCGAAGCCGCTCGTCGTGCCGATCCTGCGCGCGGGCCTCGGGATGCTGGACGGGATGACCCGGCTGCTGCCGACCGCCGAGGTCGGCTTCCTCGGCATGATCCGCGACGAGGGGTCGCTGCAGGCGCAGACGTACGCGACGCGGCTGCCCGACGACCTGTCCGGCCGGCAGTGCTACGTCCTGGACCCGATGCTCGCGACCGGCGGGACCCTCGCCGCCGCGATCCGGCTGCTGTGCGAGCGCGGCGCCACCGACGTCACCGCGATCTGCCTGCTGGCGGCGCCCGAGGGGCTGAAGCACCTGGAGCAGGCGTTCACCGACATCACCGCGCCGATCCGCGTCGTCACCGCCGCGATCGACTCGCACCTGGACGAGAACGGCTTCATCGTGCCGGGCCTCGGCGACGCGGGGGACCGGCTCTACGGCGTCGTCTGACCGCTCCCGCCGCCCGCCCGTCGCGCCGTCCGCGGGCCGTCCGCGTGCGGCCCGTGCGCCGTCCGTCCGGATGACCACGCGGTCGCAAAGGGTGCCCGAAGATGTTCGTCGGCCCTGGTAGGGGGTATTGAACCCCCACGGAACGCCAGCGCGCGTTCCCCTCCGCCGCCGCGGCACAGGGGACCGTTACGGACCGGGCGGCGTGAGCGAGCTCGAGGATGTCGCAATGGCTCACCACGGGGATGGGGACCTGCCGCGCTACGCGGCGATCGGCGAGCGGCTGACCGAGGAGTTCGCGGGGGTGCATGCCGCAGAGACGGTGACCCGCTGCGTGTCCGCGGCCCGGTACGGCGCCGAGGAGGTCGTCGGGTCGGCGCCCGCCGACCTCGTCGAACGGATCGCGCGCCGGCACCTGGAGGTGCTGGCGGCGGTCGCGGCCGAGAAGCGCCGCACGGCGCGCCGGTCATCTCTCGACAACGCGCCATAGACCTTCCTTTGCCGCGGGTGGCGGCTGTGCGAAACTGATCCGGGGTCTCGAGTCAAGTGCTCCGGGAGGCAGCCGTGCCCGCCAAGAAGTACCTGACGTTGGCCGCGGCGGCCTTCGTGGCGTTCTACGTCGTCACACAGCCGGACGGCGCCACGCGGTCGGTCGAGACCGTGGCCGGCGGGCTCGCCGGCGCCGCCGGTTCCGTGATCACCTTCATCAACGCGGTCGGCTGAGGCCGCGATGAGACTGGTCACCCCCGGCGACTCCGCCCCCGCGTCCGTCAACAAGTACCTGCTGCCGCACGAGAACCAGGTCATCACCGTCCGCCGGCACCCCGCGGTCCTGATGGTCCCGGTCGGGCTCGTCCTCGGCGGCCTGATCATCGCGGGCGTCCTGGTCAACACCGTCGGCGCCGTCATCATGTGGATCTGGTGGGGCTGGCTCGCGCTGCTCGCCTGGTTCGTGTGGCGCGTCGCGGAATGGTCGGTCGACTACTTCGTCATCACGAACCAGCGCATGCTGCTCACCACGGGAATCCTCACCCGCAGCGTCGCGATGATGCCGCTCGCCAAGGTCACCGACATGAGCTTCAAACGCTCCATCACCGGCCGGATGCTGGGCTACGGCGAGTTCGTCCTGGAGTCCGCCGGCCAGGACCAGGCCCTCACGAACATCGACTACCTCCCCTACCCCGAGCAGCTGTATCTCGAGGTCTGCGAGATGATCTTCCCCAACAAGAACCCGGACGACTAGCCGAACCCGCGCCCGACCGCGGCCCGCTTCGTTACTCTCGATGTGCGTTAACCCGCAATGTGCAATCATGTCGGCACCCCAGCCGCCTGATTACTTCCGCTAAGTGAGTCCACATGCCGGGTCCAGGCAATGTCGGCGAACGTGTCCGCAACCTGCGGCTGACCAGACGCTTGTCGCAGGCACAGCTCGCCGGTCACGACCTTTCCGACAGCTACATCTCCTTGATCGAGTCGGGCAAGCGCACACCGACCCCGACCGTGCTGCGCATGCTGGCCGAGCGCCTCGGCTGCACGCCCGAATACCTCGCCGAGGGCGTCGAGCCGGAGCAGCGCACCCACCTCGAGGTCCGGGAGCGCCACGCGCACCTCGCCCTGCTGGGCGGTGACCCGGCGGCCGCCGAAGAAGGCTTCGACGACGTCATCGCGCGCAGCGACGACCCCGACCTCACCTCCCGCGCCCGCTGGGGCCGGGCCCGCGCCCTCGAAGAGCTCGGCCGCACCGACCTCGCCATCGGCCTGTTCGAGGAGCTGCGCGAGCAGGCCGAACGCGACCCCGGCCGGGTCAGCACGCTGCCCGCCGTCATCGCGCTCGCCCGCTGCTACCACACCGTCGGCGACCTCGGGCAGGCCATCGCGCTCGGCGAGCGCGCCATGGAGCGCCTCCGCGTCGTCGGGCTGGGCGTCGGCCGCGAGCACACCGAAGCGGGCCGCGTCCTCCTCCTCGCGTACGTGGACCGGTCCGACCCGGCGCGCGCGCACGAGATCGGCCGCCGGCTCCTGTACCCGGAGGGCGCGGACGAGCCCACGAGCGTCCACTACCAGCGTGCGAGCCTGCGCGCGCTCGACGAGGGCGCGATCGGCGACTCGCTGTACTTCGCCGACCAGGCCCTCGCGGCCCGCACCGAGGGCGCCCCGCCGCGCGCCGACGCCCGCCTGCACCTCGCCGCCGCCAAGGCGCTGCTCCGCGGCGTCGCGCCGTTCTCGGCGGAGAACCCCTCGATCGTCCCCGACGCCTTCGGGCGCCCCCGCCCGGAGGGGACCGCCGACGCCGCCCGCGAGGCGCTCGAACTCCTGGACCGGACGTCCGCGCTCACCGGCGCCGAAGCCACCGAGTCCGCGATCACCCGTGCGCGCGCGCTCGTCCTGGTCGGGAGCCTGGACGAGGCCATCGCGGGGCTCGAGCGGTTCCTCGACACCGGGTTCGCTTTGCAGCCGCCGAGCCCCGCGTTGGCCCGTCCGCTGGCCCCCCAGCCCGGACAGGACCTCGTGGCCCGCGCCCGGACGGCCGTCCGGGCACGTCTCGTCCTCGCGCGCGCTCGCGTCGCGCAGGGCGACCCGCAGGCCGCGCAGGTCGTTCTGCAGGCCGCGTCCGGGCAACTGGAGACGCTCCCGGCGGGACGGACGACGGCGCACCTGCTGCGCGACATGGGCGAGCTGTTCGAACTGGTCAAGGACGGCGAGAGCGCGGCCGCCGCGTACCGGCAGGCGCTCGAGGCCACCGGCCTGCGCGCGGGCCGCCCGCACGAGGCCAACTGCGACCTCGGCCGCGTCTGACGCCCGTCCGGGCCCGTCCCGGCGCCCGCGCCCGTCGCGGCTCCGTCGCGGCGCGGAATAAACGCACGCCTCCGGTGGTCCTACCATGGAGACATGGGATGACCGGCTGACTGGGCCGGATGATGGAGGGACCACCGATGACGCTGCGCACCACGCGCCGCTCCTCGCTCGTCGACCAGGTGATCGACCAGCTGAGGGACGAGATCGCGAACGGCGTCTGGCCGGTCGGCGGGAAGATCCCGCCGGAGCCGGTCCTGTCGGAGACCCTCGGCGTCGGCCGCAACACCGTCCGCGAAGCCGTCCGCGCCCTCACCCACGCGGGGCTGCTCGACAGCCGGCAGGGCGACGGCACCTACGTGCGCGCCACCAGCGAGCTGTCCGGCGCCGTCCGGCGGCGCCTGGAGAAGGCCGAGCTCATCGAGATCCTCGAGGTCCGGCGCGGGCTGGAGGTGGAGGCCGCCCGGCTCGCCGCCGCCCGCCGCACCGAGGCCGACACCGCCGCGATCGCCGTCGCCCTCGCCCGCCGCGACGCCGCCTGGGCCGCGGGCGACCACGCCGCGTTCGTCGAGGCCGACCTCGCCTTCCACACCGCCGTCGTCGACGCCACCCACAACCGGGTCCTCACCGACCTCTACCGCGACTTCAGCACCGCGCTGCGCGCGAGCATCGGCGCCGCGGGCGTCCTGCTGCGGCACGCGGACGTCCCGCACGGGCCCATCGCCCGCGCCATCGAGGCCGGCGACGCCGAAGCCGCCACCCGCGCCACGCACGCCTGCCTCGACCGGATCCTCGCCTCCGCCGCCCCCGACGCGGACGCCCCCGACGGCGCGGCCCCCGGCGCGGGGCCCGCGAGCGCGGTCGTGCCGGGCGCGCCGGAGCCGCCGCCCCCCGTCGGGACGCCCGGCGGGGCCGGGGCCGCCACGTAGCGAGACACCGCCCAGCGGGCCCCCTCCCTCCCCATCGCGGGCCGTCGCTCTGACACGCCCGATTCCTCCCACCGATTCCTGTTCCGTAGAGCCGCGCCGCGAGCGCACGACGAAGGTGAAATGAACGCGTCCTCGAACCCCTCCGCCACGACGGCGACCCCCGCCCCGGCGGCGTCCCGCGCCACCGCGGCCTGGGCCCTGGCCGGGCTGGTGCTGCTCACCGTCAACCTGCGCGCCGCGATCACCGGGATCTCCCCGGTGCTCGGCGAACTGCGCGACGCCTTCGGGCTGTCCGGCGTTGGGGTGAGCGTCCTCACCACGCTCCCGGTGCTGTGCCTCGGCGTCTTCGCGTCCCTCGCGCCGGTGCTGGCCCGCCGGCTCGGCACCGAGGCCGCCATCGCCGGCTCCCTCGTCATGATCACCGCGGGGATCCTGCTGCGCGTCGTCGCGTACGCGCCCGCGCTCTACCTTGGAACGGTCCTCGCGGGCGCGGGCATCGCGATGGGCAACGTCCTCCTGCCCGCCGTGATCAAGCGGGCGTTCCCGCGCCGCGTCGGCTCCCTGACCGGCGTCGCGATGATGCTGATGGCCGCGAGCGGCGCCGTCGCCGCCGGACTCGCCGTGCCGCTCGACCACGCGGGCGGCTGGCGCCTCGCGCTCGCCGTCTGGGCCGTCCCGTCCCTGGTCGCCGCGCTGGTGTGGGGCCCGCTCGCGCTCCGCGGCCGGCGCGCCGCCGAGGCGGCGGACGTCCCCGGCGGCGCCGCCCGCCCGGTGGAGGGCTCCCTGCTGCGCTCGCCGCTCGCCTGGTGCGTCGCGGTGTTCATGGGCCTGGCCTCGCTGATGTTCTACGTGCTGATGTCCTGGCTGCCGGAGATGATGCAGGACGCCGGGTACGCGCCCGCCACGGCCGGGATGATGGTCTCGGTCATGATGATCGTCGGTATCCCGCTGGGCTTCCTCGTCCCGGTGTTCGCCGCCCGGCTCCGCGACCAGCGCGCCGTCGTCGCCGCGATCGGCGCCGTGATGGTCGTCGGCATCGGCGGCATGCTCCTCGCGCCGTCCGCCGGCTGGGTGTGGACGGTCACGCTCGGCCTCGGCGTCGGCAGCGCCTTCCCGCTCGCCTACACGCTGCTGAGCCTGCGGTCGCCGAGCCCGTCGGTCGCCGCGCGGCTGTCCGGGATGGCGCAGACCGGCGGGTACCTGCTCGCCGGCGCCGGCCCGCTCGCGGCGGGCGTCCTGCACAGCGCCACCGGCGGCTGGGACGTCTCGCTCGTGCTGCTGCTCGCCCTGGTCGTCCCGGAGATCGCCTTCGGGCTGCTCGCCGCCCGCCCCGGCTTCATCCGCCTCGGCGGCGGCGGACCGCTCGTCGAGGCGAAGGAGATCGCCGTCCCCGCCCCGGCCCGCACCCGCTGACCCGCGCCGGGGTCAGCGGCGCAGGTCCACGGCGTCCAGGTCGAGGACGCGGGCGTGCAGGACGGTCCGCTGCTGCAGGGCCGCGCGCAGGGCGCGGTGCAGGCCGTCCTCCAGGTACATCTCGCCGCGCCACTGGACGACATGGGGGAACAGGTCGCCGTAGAAGGTCGAGTCCTTCGCGAGGAGCGACTGGAGGTCGAGCTCCCGCTTGGTGCTGACGAGCTGGTCGAGGCGGACCTGGCGAGGGGGGATCTTGGCCCAGTCCCGGGACGAGAGCCCGTGGTCCGGATAGGGCCTTCCCACGCCGACCGCCTTGAAGATCACCCCATGAGTCTACGGTGTCGGACGCGGTCGCAGAAAGAAACGCAACTACCCGGGTCACCATTTTCACCTCGGGTGTAAACCAATTACATCGCAGGTCAGGCACCCTGTGAGTATTTTGCGTCAGCGCAGTTTGATCGCCCCGCCGTCGGCCATGACCGTCTGGCCGGTCATGTACCGGGCGTCGTCCCCGGCGAGGAACGCGACGATGGGCGCGACGTCCCGGAGCGGGTCCCCGAACCGGCCCAGCGGCACCTTCGCGGCCGACTCCGCGTACTGCCGCGGGTGCGCCTCCGCCCACTGCGCGACACCGGCGGTCTTCGCCATCGGGCAGACCACGTTGACGCGGATCCCGTGCACCGCCCACTCGTTCGCCACGACCCTGCTGAGACCCCGGATCGCCTCCTTCGCGGCAGCGTAGGACGCCTGGTTCCGCTGCCCGTCCAGCCCGGCACCGGACCCGAAGTTCACCACCGACGCGCCGTCGGCCTTCTTCAGCTCCTCGAACGCCGCCAGCATGAAGTTCCGCGTCGCCCCCAGCCCGCTGTCCATCGCGAGCCGCCAGTCGTCGTCCGTCTGCTCGGCGAACGGACGCTGCCGCGACGCGGACGCGTTGTTGACCAGCGTGTCGAGCCCGCCGAACCGCTCGGCGGCCGCCGCGACCGCGCCGTCCGCGACGGCCCGGTCCGACACGTCCCCCTGGCGGAACACCACCGCGCCGCCGAACTCCCCGGCGAGCGCCTCCCCGGCGTCCCGCTGCAGGTCCACGACGACGACCCGGGCGCCGCGCTCCACGAACAGCCGGGTGATCGCCTCCCCGATGCCCGACGCGCCCCCGGTGACGATCGCCGTCTTCCCGTCCAGACCGCCGCTCCCCATGCCGTCCCGCCCCTCGTTCGTCCCGTTCGCGTCCCATCGGCCGCCGATCCGCGCGCCGACACCCTCACCGTAAGCAGGGGCGGAAAGGCGCCGACGCGCCGGTACCGCTGATCGGTACCGGCGTCCCGGCGGCGCGCCCCGGACCGCCGGCCGGCGCGGCGATCCCGCGGATCCGGCCGGTGGGCGGGACGGGCGCTGGCGTGCCGCGACGCGTCAGCGCGCCGCGAACTTCTCGACGGCCTCCGGGGTGACGGGGGTGAAGAAGTTGACGAGGTTGCCGTCGGGGTCGCGGAACAGCAGCGACCGGTTGCCCCACGGCATCGTGGCGGGCTCGGCGACGACGTCGGTGACGGCGCCGGCCAGGTCCCGGTAGACGCGGTCCACGTCGTCGACGAGGAACTCGGTGATCACGCTGCCGTTGTCCGCCGGACGGGCGGAGCCCGGCGCGAACAGCGGGACGGTCGCGGTGCCGGCGATCGCGAGAGTGCCGCCCGCGGTGGCGATCTCGGCGAAGTGCTCGCCGGCCCACGCCGCCCGCACCCCCGTCGCCCGCTCGTAGAACGCGACGAGGCGCTTCACGTCACCGGTGATGATGCGGATCGAAGTGAACTTCATTGGGATCTCCTTGGCCGTGTGCGAGGCGTGCGTGCCCTGCGCCGTGCAGGCTAGGAGGGATAGTGGACAGAATCGGTCCAGTATTCGCGTTAGGTTGTGGAGATGTCCCGCCCCACCACCCGCGTTCTGACCCTCCTGGAGCTGCTGCAGTCGGGCGGCACCCGGACCGTGGCCGAACTCGCCGACCGCCTCGGCGTCGAAGGGCGCACCGTGCGGCGGTACGTGGACCACCTCATCGACCTGGACGTGCCCGTGGAATCGGTGCGCGGCCGCTACGGCGGATACCGGCTCGCCCCCGGGTACCGCCTGCCTCCCCTCATGTTCAGCGACGACGAGGCGCTGGCCGTCCTGCTCGGCCTCGTCGCCGGACGCCGGTCGGGGCTGACGACCGCGCAGGAGACCGCGGGCGAGACCGCCGCGGCGAAGATCCGGCGCGTGCTGCCCGAGCGCGTCGCCCGCCGGTTCGACACGGTCCGGGAGTCGCTCGCCTTCACGGAACCGCCCGGAGCGTCCGGCACCCCGGACCCGGAGGTCCTGCTCACCGTCGCCGACGCGGTCCGCCACCGCCGGCCGGTCTCGATCCGCTACACCGACCGCGACGGGCGGCGCAGCGACCGCACCCTGCACGCGTACGGGATCGTCGCGCATGCCGGCCGCTGGTACGTCACCGGCCGGGACGCCCGCATCGGCGAGGACCGCACCTTCCGGCTCGACCGCATCGCGGACGCGCGGACCCTCCCCGGCTCGTTCGAGGCGCCCGCCGCTCCCGCCCCCGCCGAGCGCCTGCTGACGTCGTTCGCCGCGGCCGAGTACCGGCACACGGTCACCCTGCGAATCCACGGGACGGTCGAGCAGATCCGCACCCGCCTCCCAGCGACCATCGCCACCATCGAGGAGCACGACCCCGCGACGGGCGAGCGGGAGTCTGCGGGTGAGCGTTGGCTGCGTGTTCGGCTGCGGGTGGAGCGGCTCGACTGGCTGCCCCCGGTTCTGGCCTCGCTCGACCGGCCGTTCGCCATCGAGCGGCCCGACGAGCTCCGCGACCTCGTCGCCGCACTCGCCGAACGCCTCGCGTCCTCCGCACGCCGCGCCTGACCGACCGACGGTGCCCTAGTGCGGCGGCATCGCCGCGACCGCCGCCTCGGCGACCTCTCGGGCGTTCGCCCGGCACGCCGACCGGCGCATGTCCCCGTTCGGCGACGTCCACCATGAGATTGCCGTCCAGGACGTACAGTGAACAGGCCCACTCCCCGGCCCAAGGGGAAATCGGATCGGGCACCTCCCAGAACGCGCGACTGGAGGCAGCCATATAGACATGAGTGTCTCTTCGGCTGTGGCGACCGACACGCGCCACAAAACACTGAAGGCGGCACCCGATGGGTGCCGCCTTCGACGTCGTGCGCCCCGAAGGGCGAGCGGAGGATGCGAGATTCGAACTCGCGAGGGCGTGAACCCAACACGCTTTCCAAGCGTGCGCCCTAGGCCACTAGGCGAATCCTCCGCAGGACAGCCTACCGGGTACCGGGCAGTGGTCGCGCATCAATTACCGCCCCCACCGGAATCGGACCGTAGACGTGCGGGAACACCCCGTCCCCCACCGGCTCGTCCCGGACGGGCGCGCCGCCCAGCCGCGACACGTCGATCACCAGCAGGACCAGCTCGTCCCGGTCCACACCCTTGTAGAAGCGGTCGAGGACGCCTCGCACCTGGTCCATGTCGGACGAGCAGTGCACGAAGCCCTCGTCGTCCAGCGTCCGTCCGAGGGTGGACATGCGGTACGACACACCCGCGTCCCTCGCCGGTTCCCAATGGCGTCGTTCCGCGATGTGCAGGAGTGTGCGCCGCGCCGGAGCGGTATCGGAGTCGCCCATGAGGCGGAGAGTAACGCCGGAACCGTGCCAACCCCGGGCCGGGATGCCATAGACTCTGAGCAGACCCCTCGCATGGCGTCACCCTGTGAACCTCCCCAGGGCCGGAAGGCAGCAAGGATAAGCAGGCTCTGGCGGGTGTGCGGGGGGTCCTTTCGTTTCTGACGCTCTGCTCTTGAGGAGGGCGGACCCCCGATGAGTCTGGCTCTGTACCGCAAGTACCGGCCTGCGACGTTCGCCGAGCTCAAGGGGCAGGAGCACGTCGCCGAACCGCTGCAGCAGGCGCTGCGCAACGGCCGGATCAACCACGCGTACCTCTTCAGCGGCCCGCGCGGCTGCGGCAAGACGTCCAGTGCCCGCATCCTGGCCCGCTCCCTGAACTGCGAGAACGGCCCCACCCCGGACCCCTGCGGCAAGTGCGACTCGTGCGTCGCGCTCGGCCCGACCGGCACCGGGCACATCGACGTCATCGAGATCGACGCCGCCTCCCACGGCGGTGTGGACGACGCCCGCGACCTCCGCGAACGCGCCTTCTTCGCGCCCGTCTCCGCGCGCTTCAAGGTCTACATCATCGACGAGGCGCACATGGTGACCCGCGAGGGCTTCAACGCGCTGCTGAAACTCGTCGAGGAACCGCCGCCGCACCTGAAGTTCGTGTTCGCGACCACCGAGCCGGAGAAGGTCATCGGGACGATCCGGTCCCGGACGCACCACTACCCGTTCCGGCTGATCCCGCCCGGCACCCTCACCGAGCTCGTCGAGGAGATCCTCGAGTCGGAGAACGTCCCGTACGAGGCGTCCGCGCTGCCGCTGGCGGTGCGCGCCGGCGCCGGTTCCGCCCGCGACACCCTGTCGATCCTCGACCAGCTGCTCGCCGGATCGGACGAGAACGGCATCACCTACGCGCGGGCCGTCTCCCTCCTCGGCTACACGGACTCGACGCTGCTCGACGAGGTCATCGGCGCGTTCGCGGCCCGGGACGGCGCCGCCGTCTTCGCCGCGATCGACCGGGTCATCGAGAGCGGCCAGGACCCCCGCCGGTTCGCCGCCGACCTGCTCGAACGGCTCCGCGACCTGGTCATCCTGTCGAACGTCCCGGAGGCGGCCGGGTCCGGGCTGCTGAACGCGCCGCCGGACGAACTGGAGCAGATGCGCAAGCAGGCGTCCTCGCTCGGCCCCGGGGAGCTGACGCGGGCCGCCGACCTGCTGCACACCGGACTGACGGAGATGCGCGGCGCGACGTCCCCGCGGCTGCTGCTGGAGCTGATCGCGGCGCGGATCCTGCTGCCGGGCGCGTACGAGGACGAGGCGTCGATGTTCGCACGCCTCGACCGGTTGGAGCGCCAGGCGTCCCAGGGCGGTTTCGGCGGGGGTGGCGCCGTGGGCGCGGGCGTCGGCGG
>NZ_QHJN01000055.1:0-43845 GCF_003947565.1 Actinomadura sp. WAC 06369
CCTGCTGGAAACGACCGACCGGCCCGACCTGGCCTCCCTACGCGCCACCGACCCCGCCGAACCCCTCCCCGTCCTCCTCCTCATCGGCTCGATAACCGACCAAGCAGCCCCCACCCTGCAAGCGATCCTCGGCCTGGGACGCCGCTACGGCATCGGCGCTCTCATCCTCGGCCCCTGGCCCACCGGCGCCACCGTGCACCTCAACGCCGACGCCACCGTCCACCACGCCACCGGAACGAACGCCGACACACTGGCGGGCGCACGCCTGTTCAACCTCACCACCGCCGACGCCGACGCCATGCTCCGCACCCTCCACACCGCCACCGGCGCCGAACCCACCGCGCCGCCGTCCCAGGCCAACGACAACGACACTGCGGCAGCCACCCCCGAACCCACTTCGCAGCCCGAACCGGACCTCGTCCCACCACCCCGCCCCACCAGCGAAGAACCGCCGCGACCCGCCCGACTACAGGTACTCGGCCCGGTCACCCTCCACACCGCCGACGGCCCCATCACCACCGGCCTTCGCCGCAGCGCCCGCGACCTACTCGCCTACCTCGCCCTCCACCCCAACGGCATCACCCGCGACCAAGGAACCGGCGCCCTCTGGCCCGACCACAACCCCGACACCGCCACCACCCAGTTCAACACCGCCATCAGCAACATCCGCAAAGTCCTGCGCACCACCACCGGCCTCCGCGAACCCATGTTCGTCCTCCACAGCACCGGCCGCTACCGCCTCGACCCCCAACTCATCGACGTCGACCTCTGGAGCCTCACCACCACCCTCAACAGCGCCAAACACGCCACCAACGACACCCACCGCATCACCGCACTCTCCCCCGTCGCCGACCTCTACACCGCCGACTTCGCCGACAACCTCGCCCACGACTGGGCCGAAGCCCACCGCGAATACCTCCGCCGCATTACCACGGACGCCCTAACCCGCCTAGCCCAACTCCAACGCGAAGACCACCCCGACAGGGCCCTCACCACCCTCGAGCAAGCCATCCACCTAGACCCCTACGCCGAACCCCTCTACCGCACGATCATGCAAATCCAACTCGACCTCGGCCACCCCGACGCCGCCCACCGCACCTACCGCCTCCTAACCACCCGCTTAGCCGACCTCGACACCGAACCCAACGACCAAACGGAGCAGCTCCTCAACGAACCCCCAACAGCGCCGAACCACCGTGCCAACACATGGCGGACAAAGCACTGAGAGTCACGGCATTTCAACTATGCCACTTCACTCCTAGCGACGGTCAGCGGGTGCAGCCGATTTTGTCGACCGAGCTCATACACAGAGCTTCTCAAGTCATACACCAACCTGAATCACAATCAAGCTCCCCCTCCCGCAAGGGCGCCGCTTCGATCGCTTCACCAAGCGGAACGCCATATCGCGTTAGGTACACAGCATCCCTACCAAGCATGGCTCGCTTCTCGTTAATCACTACTTCAAGCTGAACGGCCTTAGAAAATAGGTCCGGCTCATCACGTCGCTGCAGCCGCCACTCTTCAACCGTTTTTAACGGGCAGAAGTAGCAGGCGCTTTTAGCAGGTACAGGCAGACCAACGCCCGCGACGACATCAGCACAATCTTCACGACGAAGCCCAAGGTCGAGAAGCGGATATTCAATCTTCTCATAAGGTTCACACCGACGCTTGTTGGCTCGATGAATCTCGTCAACGGAGATACCGATCCCAACCGTAGCCGGAAACTGCACGCTTGCACCCCGCTGACGCAACCATTTGCCTACCACTTTGATCTTGAAGTCAGCGGTACACGACCGCCGCCCCGGAGCTCCGTTGCGCATTCGAACGGGTATTGGTATTGATCGCAGATTAGGGTTGTGAAGCTGTCGCCAAAGAGTATCGATACTCCCATCGCGACGGCATCGCCCCACCTCATGCAACTCAAGGCCGTGGCTCCGAGCATAGGGAATGGCGATCTCGCGAACATATGCGAGGGTCGCGGGATGCTCGCTGTCGTCACCAACGTTAGCGAACACAAAGGTACGATAATCAATCTGTCGCTGCGCAGCGAGAACCAGCAAAGCAGTTGACTGCACACCGCCACCATAAGAGATTACCCTGAGCGACTCCATTTCCACCCTTCCCATTTGAGCGACCGGGGTAACCATACATTTTGACATCAGATTTCGCAAGCAATAATTTCGACAAGCCGACATCTCGCGCAAGAAGTATTTATCCTTCAAGCGACAAAGGAAAGTTGCTCTGCAAATTTAGGAGCAGTTACTTCTCCAGCCGAGTCGATGCGGTGCCCACAGGTAAACCCGAGCCGGGTGTAGGTGTCCCGTTGCGTAGGTAGGCGAGGACCAGCACGGCTTTGCAGCCCGCGAAGTTCGGTGTCGGGATCACCACCGCCTACTGGTACATCACCGAGGCGGTCGAGCCCCTTGCCACCCTGGCGCCAACGCTCGCCCGGCGGCTCGGACCGCATCGACGAAGGCGCTCGTCCCGCTCGACGGTACCCTGCTGCCGATCGACCGGGGTCGCCGCCGCCGACCCTTCTACTCCGGAAAGCACACGAAACACGATACGAACGCGCAGGTCCGGCAAGGCATACCAGAGTTGCTAGCGACACGGTTCGCGTCCCCTCCCGCTGCTGGCGGGAGACGCTCTCGGAGGGACAGCAGGCATCAACCGCTCTCATGCCAGGATCCGGGCACTGGTCGAGCAGGCCATCGCCACGTTCAAGTCCTGCCACCTCCTGCGCAGCTGCGCAGCTCAGACTGAGGATGGAAAAGGCACTGTGTCGACCGTCACGGCAGGGTGGAAATCAGCTGAGCTGCCGGCCTTTACGAAGCTCCCAGCCTTCATATGTCCGATAGAACTCTTCGAAGTGGAGAATCCAAGAGGCCAGAGTCTCGATCACGATTTGAACACCCTCTTCATCGCGATTGTCAGCGGCAATGACAGCTCTCACATCTTCTGAACTCAGGCGCCCCTGGTCCAACAGTTCACCCAGACCAGGAATTGCTCGAAGTTTACCTCTCACCGCGGCGTTGAACTCGGCTTCAGTAAGCCCAGCAGGCACGTTAAGATACGCGAGATCTTTAATGACACCGGTTCGAACGGAAGTCGGGAGGTCTCTTTGCCCCTGGTAGGCGGGATACAGGCGGCTGGGGGTTCTGGTGAGGGGATACCAGGATGACAACGGCGGCCCCATCTCCTCGGACAGGACCATTGCTGACCTAAGAATCTCGGACTGCTCGCGGATCAGTGTGGCCAACTCCTGCGACGCGGGAACGAGTTGGCGCTGGATCCTGTCAAGAAGACCTTGAACCTCAAGATGGTCGAGTGCAGTCTCGACGAGAAGCTCGACGTTGGGCATTGGCGCGTGCCCCACGGCCTTAGCGGTGAGATTCGCAGAGCCGACGAGGCATGTGTTATCAGCGACGAAGAGCTTTGCGTGCAGCGCATGACAAAGCCCGATCTGAATACGGTTATCCCTGGCGATGCTATGGATGATCTCTGGGTCGGAGACGCCTGCGGCAACCTCTGCCGGAGACCAGCGTGTGATGCACTGAATCTCCCGCACTCTCGTCGGTACGGCCTCGAGGGCTGCCTCGAACACATCGCGCTTGATAAAGGGAGCTACGAGCATGACGCGGTCTTCTGCGCGGTGAAGCAGACCTTCGATCTGCTCCCAGATGTGTCCTGGGCGCTGCATTGCTAGAAATCTTCATCTTCGATGAAGGTGGTGGCGTAACGGCCCCAGTCACGGCGGGCCGCCTTAAGGGCCTTCAGGTAGTCCCTGTCGGCAGACGCCTCCTGTTCCATACGCGCCCAGGAGAACAGCAGGAGCTTGAACGTGGTGGACGCTTTGGCCAATCGATCACGCAATTCGTCGACCGCGATGTCTTCGGGGACTTCGCCGATCACAGCCATCAGACGTTCATGGAGAACATGCTCGGTGTTGAATACCACCTGAAGAATACTTTTCAGGGGATCGATGACAAAGAAGGCTTCGGTATCCTCCGCAGACTCGATCCAGTTTGCCAAGAGTCCCCGTTCCAGCGACTCCTCAACAATGGAATTAGCGGTTTTCGGATCGACATTATGGCGCTGCGTCAGATTGTCCATCTGTTCTTTGCGCTTCTCGTCGTCCGTTTGCGTCTCACTGACGCGGTCGTTCTCAGTAGCATGTCCGCTGCTTCGGCGCTTCTCGATCGCCTTGGTTGCCTTCTCTGGAGCAGGATCTGGATGACGTGTCGTGCCACCAGAGCGTACGCCAAGAGTTTGTTGCTTGAGGGCGCGTCGCATGGGCGGGAGAAGCTGAGTTTTAATGTAGAGAGCCAGATCGATTAGTGGAAGGCGCGGGTCGCCGAACTCTGCGAGGCGATCTTTGAATGCCTTGAATGTCTCGTCCCCTTCCTTCTCTGTCTCCCAATCGAACCGGGCGAGCGATTCGAATACTGTGGCATTTTGCTTGCTGTTGGTGACTCCGAAGGTCTTGTCGAGCGCTCGAGGGAAGTTCACTTCGATTCCCCACCAGCGTTCGGTGGGATCGTAACCGATGGTCCAGGCACTATCCAGGATTAGTTCCCGATTCTCCCGTACCAGTGACACCCCTAGGTTGCGCCCGGCGTGCTTACCCCAGGGCTGGTCGCCACCCTTTTTGCCAGGGATTGCGTTCTCTGGCCACGGATGGCCGGCAATGTCGGATCGTCGGGCTTCCGGACGCGAAATAGATGCTCGGACGGTAACCGGGTGAGGAGTTCCGTTTTCGTCAGCGATAGAGACTTGGTATTCTCCCGGTCGTTCTGGGTCTCCGAGGTCCCACGCTGTGAACATGGGCTCGGTGCTGAACGGTGCGGGGGTACAGGAGTCGGGTGTCAGGTACAGCGGATCGTTGGGGGCCGCATAGTACTCGCCCTCGATCACTTTGCCTTCTCGGACCGGGGCCATGCGGATGCGTACTTCACCGGACTTGAGGAAGTTGCGGTAAATTCGGCCGATCGCCTCTTCAGTGTGCTTCAGCGTGGTGCTTGCGCCGTGCCAGTCGACTCGGTCCAGGTTGGTCCACAGCACCAACGTGCCCGCCGGGCCGAGACCTTCACTAAGATCGCGCCAGTACTGAGGCACCGGGTCGAGCCGGGGCTCAGGGACGTCGTCAAGGCCAGTCTGGATCTCCTTAAGATCCAGGTAGGTGTAGAGGGCGTTGCCTGGCCCGTTCTTCCACGACCAGACCTCAACTTTCGTACATTGCGACAGGCTGGAGTTTGGCAGTCCCATACCGAAACGTCCGATGCGCCGTTCGCTGGTGCTATGGCCATCGCCGTACTTCAAGGCACGGCGCAGGACATCGGCCTCCATGCCGTGCCCGTTGTCAAGAACTGCGAGCTTGTCGACCCGGTGACTCGTGCGGGCACGGAGTTGGACCGGGCTTTCACAGGCAAACACTTCGACTAGGGACGCTGTGGCGTCGATGCTGTTATCGATGAGTTCGGCAAGCGCGTGTGCGGTGTTCTTGTAGCCGCTGTCGCGCATCGCTTTAACGGTCAGCTCGGGGCTGACGATCCGGTAGCCGCCGTTCTCGCTGCTCATGCGCTCTCCCATACGTCTTCCCAGTTGGTGAATGCTTCAGCGAGGTCACCGAATCCCGGAAGGGCCGGGTCGACGACGGTGACGATCTCGCATGTGGGGGTTCCGCCGGCCTTCGGCCCGCGAATGACACGGCCGACCATCTGGCTGTAGAGGACCAGCGACTTGGTTGGACGGGCGATGACGGCAGCGCTGGCGGCAGGAGCGTCGAACCCTGTTGTCAGCACGCCGTAGTTGCACAAGACCATAGTGCGCGGAGAGCGTCCCTTGAATCGTGCGACCGTTTGCTTTCGGTGGCGTTGTGAGGACTCGCCGGTAATCAAATCGGCGTCAATGTTTTGAGACCGCAGGATCGCTGTCAGGACGCGACAGTGATCAACTGATGCAGCAAACACGAGGACCCGTAGGTTCCGCTGTGCCAGATCGTGGATGGTCTGGATGACCTGGAGGTTCCAACTTTCTGAGACGCTGAGGCGGTCGACCAGGTCTTTGGGGATGTCGAAGGAGCGCCCAATCCGCTGGAGATCCTCCGTGGACAGCTTAAAGCCCGCCTTCGCCGCCACAGTGCGCATGGTCGGTTTGGCAAGGTATCCCTGTTCAATGAGGGCGGTGACGGGATTGCTGTGCCCTCCAATCTGGAGCATCACCTTCTGACGGTGGAAGAACTCGGAAAGTTCTTCGTCTTTGCTGATGTCGGCCCAGGTGCGCCCCGGGGTAGCGGTAAGGCCGAGCAGCGACGAACTAGGGCGGATAGTCAGTGCGTCGACGACCCTCTGGTAGGTGGGTGCAATGATCTGATGCGCCTCATCGAAGATGACCAGGCTGGTGCGGCTAGCGAGCTTACTTAGGTAGTCGGGCTCGCGTTTGGCGGCGGCGACTGCTTTCTCGAGGCCGAGAATGATTATGCCGTCGGTGATGTCGCCGACTTCAGAGGGTGCCACGCTCCAGGAGCGTGCCACCCTCACAGGCCGGTTGCCCATTTTTGTCCAGGCTCGTTCGAACTCTGCGGCGGCCTGTTCCAGAAGTTCCTGTCCGTGGGCGAGCCAGATAACGACGGTAGGGGCATTCTGGCGGAGATGGTCGGCGGCGAGGTACATGGCGCATCGAGTCTTGCCGACCCCAGTGGGCAAGTGCAGCACAGCGCGTCGATACCCGTCGTATAGCAGTGCCTTGCTTCTTTCCACAGCATCGAGCTGATGCGGGAACAGGCTGTACTCGGGAGTGACCGTGATGCGGCTCTGGGGAATAGGCGCTGCGTGTACTTCCGAAGTTTCGCCGAAGAACTCCAGAAGTTGCGTCTTCTGGTCCGATGTCCACGGGAGCGCGTACAGCAGAGCCAGAGGTGGAGCTTCCCCTGTTTCCTGTTGCAATCGCTGGAGGAGCTCGACTTGCTTGGTCTCGGGTAGGAGGGCGAGGAGTTTCTCCCGTTCCGTAGCGTCCCCAATCAGGCGATCAAGATCGAGGGCGACGCTCGCGACGGCACGGAGTCGCGGCTCGGTGACTTGGCCACCTTCGAGGACGTCGAGGAGCCGGCTGAAGTCCTCGCCGAGAAGGGAGCGTATGTAAGGGGGCGATGCAGCTTCAAGGACAGACTCGAAGGAGATGCCGGGTGACCATATCGTCATGAGCTACCACCACCGCGGGTACGTTGAGCACAGGTCTCCACCAGTTGCATTAGGGACCCGATGCCACAGGGCGCGGCCCCTAGCACTCAACGCGGTACGGGGATGTTCGCGTGTCTTCCCATCCGCAACTCCTCCTCGTTGCTTCAACTCAAACCCACACGGCGACTTGGGAGCTTCTTGGTCACGTGAGACCAACCATAGACGGAGACACTGACGCTTTGGGTCCGATTGGGTCAGGTCGCCCAAACCGGCAAACGACAGCGGGCTCATAGCCAAGGCGAACGTCGTAGGCCTGCGAGCCAGCGAAGGACGAACGGGCCATTCGGCGAACCTGCCCGCGTTGCGCTACAGGTTGGCTAGGATCTCAGTCGACTCCTGGAGAGAAGGGAGCGATGCTTGAGCGTCGCCACCAGGAGTAGTGGCCAGATTGTGCAGGAGCGGGGGGATTGCGGATGAGGTTCACCGTGCAAACGTGGTGCACCTCGTCTACCGCGCCACTCCCCCCAAGAGCGGAAGTTCTGCGACCGTCACCGAGTGCACTTCAACGTGCGGGTTACGACTCCGCCGCCGAGCTTGCCAACCGGAACGCACCATCAAGCGTCAACGCGGCTCGACGGCAGGTTGCCGGGCTGCTCGGCCGCCGCCTGAGTCGACCTCGCCCGATTTCATCAGCTTGTTTGCACCTTGTGGGCAAGCATGCGAATGCTCCACATGTGACACGCGACACATCATTAGCGACTGCCGTCGTTCCTTGCTGCTTCCTTACTTGCAAGGGATCGCCCTGTACTCCTGGCAGCTCGGCGGGCGAGAGAGATACGATGCTCCAGGAGTCGCGAGAGGTGAGCATGACGCGGAGAGTCGATCAAGATGACTGAGCCTGAGCCGACGTACCTCGACTACAACGCCACAGCACCACTTCGCCCCGAAGCAAGGGCAATGATCATGGAGGTCTTCCGGCATGCAGGCAACGCCTCCAGCCTTCATCAGGCGGGCCGGAACGCCGCCGCTCGCGTAGATCGGGGTCGACGGCAACTCGCTTCCCTGCTCAACTGCACGCCGGGGGAGCTAGTCTTCACGTCTGGCGCTACCGAGGCGAACAACCTAGCACTCCGCGCTTCCCACGCCGCAGGTGAGGCGTTGGTGATCTCAGCCGTGGAGCACCCTGCGGTGCTGGAGACAGCTCAAGATTTAACCCGTGATCGACCGGAACTGTTGACCAAGCTCCCTGTGGACGGAGACGGCACGGTCGACCTGGAGCCGCTGCGGGAGGTGTGCGCGCAGGAGCGGCTGTCGATTGTCTCGGTCATGTCGGCAAACAACGAGACTGGAGTGCTAACCGACCTAGCGCCGATCATCAAGTTGGCGCACGATGCTGGGGCACTGGTGCATACCGACGCGACGCAACATGTAGGTCGTATCCCGTTAGATCTGGCCGAGCTTGAGGTGGACCTGCTGTCGTTGTCGGCACACAAATTCGGAGGCCCCCAGGGGGTAGGTGCGTTGTTCATCCGGCGGGGCGTCCCCTTGCCGTACCGGCCGTTGTTGACGGGCGGCGGGCAGGAACGCGGTTGGCGCGCCGGGACTTTGAATGTGTCCGGCATCGCGGGAACTGGTGCCGCTGCCGAGGCGGCGCGCCTCAACCTCGTGCAGGAGATGCAGCGGGTAGGAACGCTGCGTACGCTCTTGGAATCCGAGTTGAAACGACGGGTGCCAGGCTGTCGCATCAATGGGGCTGGAACACGACGGCTACCCGGTGTCAGCAGCGTCACCTTCCCCGGGGCCCCAGCGGATGCGGTGCTGGCCGCGATGCCGGAGGTGGCTGCGTCGGAAGGCAGCGCCTGCGCATCCGGAGCGCCGACCCCGAGCCACGTGTTGTTGGCAATGGGGCTGAATCGCGACGATGCCGACGCAACCGTGAGGTTCTCGCTCGGCCACGCCACCACCGAGGACGATGTCCACCATGCCATTGAGGCGACGGTCCGGGCCGTGATGCACGTGCGCACGGCCATGGCCGCCGAAGCAGAACCGTAGCCCGCCGCAGTCCCACGCGCGGCGTCCACCCTGAACCATCGAAAGGGCTCCATCGCATGTCCGACAGTCGGCTCGCAGAGGCAGCCGAGCCGAAGTTCGCCCGGCACGAGACGTTCGCTCCCCGGTTCGGCTGGCTCCACAAAGCTCACAGCGAGATCATGAAGGATGGCGAGTCAGGTAGCGATCTGTTCCACCGTGACGACGCTCCGGTGGTGCTGGGCGTCGGAAAAAACATGGTCCACTCCATCCGGTTTTGGACGCAGGCTTTCAAGCTCACCCGCGAGCATCCGCATCCCGATCCGTCGAACCGAGCGTTGATCGCGTCACCGACCTGGCGTGCGGAGTGGCTTCTGGGCGAGCACGGCGCTGACCCCTATCTGGAGGACAGCGGAAGTCTTTGGCTGCTGCATTGGTGGCTGCTTTCCAGCGAGCCCGGTCCTGGTGGTGCGAAGTGCCTGGTGCCGAGCTGGTATGTGATGTTCCACCTGGCACCGTTCTCCAAGGTGACTGCTGCAGAGATGATCACGCTGATCATCCGGCACGTGAACGAGAGCTACCCACCGGACGCCGTGCCCGCCGCAGAATCGGTCAAGCGGGATGTGGACTGCCTGACCAAAATGTATGCGATGGATCTGGAGGTGCACGCTAACTCTCCAGGCAGCTTCGAGGACCAGCTGATGAGCCCGTTCCGCGAGCTGGGACTGTTGGAGGGGCAGGGGAAGGGCAAGGACCGCGTTTGGCGATTTACCAACCGCCCCCGCGGTAATCTCCCTCCGGCAGTGCTGCTGTACGCGTGCCTGGAGTACGCCGCACAGTTCACCGGCGGCGGGTCGATTTCGCTGGCGCGGCTGGCTAACGAGCCAGGTGCCCCTGGTCGGGCATTCCGCATGCGGGAACCGGAGCTGATCGCCTCCCTCGAGAGCCTCGTCGCGGAGCACAAATCCTTGCAGGTAACTGATTCGCTTGGGCAGCGCAGCCTGAGTTTCACCGGCGCCCCCCAGGAACTTGCATGGGATATTCTGGACCGGCATTATGGCAACATTCGCGTCCAGAACGGCTTCCCTACGCCGCAGCAGTGGCAGCAGCGGTTCTCCGGGTTGGTTGGGACCCGAAGAGGTCGTAAGCGTGGCCGGCAAGCCGGGGAGACCGCAACGCTCGAACTGATCAAGGAGAACGCGTGAGCACGGGCGCCGAGCAGCCGGGACTTCCCCCCCAGGTTCCCGCGGGCATCTCTTTGGTCGGTTCGGAGCTACGCTCCACCAACCTGGAGCGCGATATCCGTGAACCGCACCTCAACGACCCCTATGTAGGGGCCAAAGCGCTGGATGTCCTGGATCGCGTCACGAATGCGGTAGCGGATCCGAAACGGACCCGCGCCTGGTCGTTCACCGGCCCTTACGGATCCGGCAAGTCAACTCTGGCGAACCTGCTGGACGCATTCCTCGTCAAGGATGAGAGTCGCCAGGCCGAAGCATTGCAAGCAGTCGAAGCATCCAGCCCTGGGCTGGCGGCGCGCCTCGCTAAGGCGCGGGATGCTCTGGCCCCCGACGGCTTCCTCGGTGCGGTCACCACGGCGCAGCGGGAACCGCTGGCCGTCACCGTGCACCGGGCGTTGAAGGCGGCCGTGGAACGAAAGTGGAAGAGGCGCCAGCCGACGGCTGTCAAACAGGCGATGGAGACCTGCGCACGGTCGGAGGTGCCCAGCAGCGAGGACCTACTGGCGGCGGTTAATGCGCTCTGCGCCACCAAGCATCCGGTGCTACTGGTCATCGATGAGTTCGGGAAGTCGCTGGAGTACCTGGCCGCCTCAGGCGACTCCGGAGGCGCTGAGAGCGATGTCTTCCTGCTGCAGATGCTCGCGGAGAAGGGGGCCGGGCGCTCCGGGCTGCCACTGTTCATCCTCACACTCCAGCATCTGGCATTCAGCGACTACGCCGCCCGCTCCAGCAGCGTCCAGACCAAGGAGTGGGCCAAGGTCCAGGGCCGGTTCGAGGACATTACCTTCACCCCGAACCTCGGCGACGCAGTCCACTTGCTGCAACGACGCCTCGACCACGGCGCCGTGGACGAGGCCGGCCAGCAGCTCATCAGCCGTCACGCGCAGGCTGCCAGCGAGGCCTGGACCGACCACGGCCTGAACTCCGTGGTCCACATCTCACCAGAGACGTTCGAGGGCTTGTATCCGCTCCATCCGCTGACGAGTGTGGCTGCGCCGCTGTTGGCCTTCCAGATCGGGCAGCACGACCGGAGCCTCATCGGGTTTCTCGCCAACGATGAGCCGAGCACTGTCCGCCGTACTCTGGAGGAGTTCTCGACCGAGGCAGCAGCTCGGGCTTTCACCGTGCGGTTGCCGCAGTTGTATGACTACTTCTTCGCCTCCGGTCGCACCACCATCCTGGCGTCCACCAACGCCAGCCGCTGGCTGGAGGTCGACCACCGGATCAACGAGGCACACGGCATGCCACGCGAGGACCAGGACATCCTCAAGACGATCGGCATCCTCAATCTCATCGATGTTGACGGTGTGCTTCGCGCTACCGCCTCAATGATCCAGTTCGCACTGCAGGACCCCGCTGCGGACGCCGATCCAGAACGATTCACTGAGCTGCAGACACGGCTGCAGCACCTCGTAGACTCGGGGTTCCTCACGCACCGCGCCTACAGCGACGAGTATCGGGTCTGGCAGGGCACTGACGTCGACATCGATGCCCGCGTCAAGGAGATCGCCGTTCGCGTCTCCGCCAACGATGTGGTCGGCTACCTCAGCGAACATCTCGGGGCCGTTTTGCCCACCGAGGTCGTCGCCGGAGCCCACACCCAACGCACCGGTATGCTGCGCTACTTCCGCACCGCCGTCAGCCTCGAGACCGACAAGCTCGATGGCCCGGAGGTGGTGGGCGACGCCGCCGACGGCATGGTGGTCTTCCACCTCGGCGAGCCTGACAGTCGGCCGCTGGTCAACTCACCGCTGCCGGCGCTGATCGGCACGACACGCAACCCGGCGCAGATTCTGGATGCAGGCATCACCCTGCGGGCCCTGGAGGATCTGCGGCACGAAGACGACATCGATCCGGTCGCCGATCGGGAGATCGCCGAACGCATCGCCGAAATCTCCCACGGCATCGGCGCCCAGCTCGATGAAGCGTTCAACCCGCGCAGCGCCGCCTCCTCCTGGTACCTGTGGCCCCGCGGTGAGGACACCCGCACCGTCGAGGGGGAGCCGCTGGAGGCGCGCAGTTTCGCCGCGCTTGTGTCAGCAGCCTGTGACCAGGTGTTCTCCCGGACCCCGCATATTCGCAACGAAATGGCGGGCCGCCACGAACTCACCAGCAACGGTGCCCGTGCCCGCCGTGTGTTGTTGAGCGACCTGGTCACCAAGACCGGCCTGCCGGTGCTGGGGTATGACACCACCCGGTACACCCAGGAACGCGCGATGTACCACGGGGTGGTGGAGTACCTCGGTTTGCACCGTGCCGACGACAACACCAGCGGCGCCATCCAGGCCGGAAGCATCACCACCCACGGTGTAGCACGCCCTACTCCAGAGCAGAACCCGCACGCTGCGCCGGTCTGGGAGGCGTTGGAAGGGATACTGACCGACGCGAAGCAGAACACCCGGATCGTTGACATCTACGCTCAGCTCATGGCGCCGCCGTATGGCGTCAAAGCTGGGGTCGTGCCGATCCTGCTGGTCACCGCGCTGATTGTGCGCGGTGACGACATCGCGCTATTCGAGGAGGGCAACTACTGCCCCCGCCTCTCCCCAGAGGTCATTGAGCGGCTGATCGCCGACAGGGGCCCGGATCGGTTCGCGGTCAAGTGCGTGCCGACCGGAACCGGGCAAGGCCGTCTGGTGGTGGAGGGGCTTGCCGCGTCCCTGGGTGTGGACGTGCCGCGTTCCCGCACGGCACGTAACCCGAAGCTGCTGGCGGTAACCCGGGCAGTGCTGGAGCGGATCATGGTGCTGACACCGTATGCGCGGAAGACCCAGCGGCTGTCGCCAGAGGCACAGCGGGTCCGGCAGGTTCTGTTGACAGAGAATGACCCAGGGCAGCTGATCTTCACCAGCCTGCCGAAGGTCCTCGGGCTGTCCCCCGTTCCCGCGACGGCTCCGGCTAACAAGGCAGAAGCCGAGACGTACGTCGCTAAGCTGACCAGCACGCTGGCCGAAATCTCCGGAGCCCTGGAGGCTCTACGGGCGGATGTCGCAGCCGCGGTCGGCGAGGCGTTCGGGATCTCCGGTGATCTCCCGCAGCTGCGTCGCGGCCTCACCGATGTGCTCAGCGGGTTCGCCGACGCCCCACTCGAGCTGGACCTACAAGGCTTCGTCACCCGAGTCCTGAACACCTCCCTACCGGATGAGGACTGGCTAGACCCGATCATCATCCGACTGACCAACAAGGCGCTCGGAGACTGGACCGATCAAGACTTCGACAGCTTCCCGCTCCGCGTCAAGGAGATCGCACGCCGGTTCGACCGCGTCAGCCACCTGTACAACTTGCAGCAGAAGCAGGACACCTCGCAGACGCCGGCGGCCCTGGCGGTACATGCCGAAGCATCGGAGGTCAGTCTTCAGCCACAACAGGAGCCTCGGGACCATCCGGCGCGGCAGGTCGACACACACCTACTCACCCTCACCAGTCCCCAAGGCATCGAGGAACGCGTGCTCGTGCACATTCCTCACGAATCCAGGAAGATCGTCGACGAGCTGATTGTCAGAGTCATAGAGCAAGCTGAGCACGAGATCGGTAGCGGCGGATCACGCATCCTGCTCGCCGCCCTCGCCGAACGGCTCACCCGGACGGACTCCGACAGCGCCCCCCTCGGGAAGGTGGAACGGTGACCAACGACAACTCCCCAGCCAAGACACGTCACGTCCTGGGCATCTCTGGAGGCAAGGACTCCTCGGCCCTGGCCATTTACATGCGCGACCGTGTCCCGGAGATGGAGTACTTCTTCTGCGACACCGGCGCCGAACTACCCGAAACCTACGAGTACCTCAACCGGCTCGAAGCGGCCCTGGGCAAGCCGATCGAGCGCCTGAACTCCAGCCGCGACTTCGACCACTGGCTAGAGGTGTACCAGGGAACCCTCCCCAGCCCACAGATGCGCTGGTGCACCAAGAACCTCAAGATCAAGCCTCTGGAAGCATGGGTAGGAGACGACGACGTCGTCTCCTACGTCGCGATCCGCGCCGACGAGAACCGCCTCGGCTACGTCAGCACCAAGCCCAACATCCAGGCCGTCTTCCCGTTCCGTGAAGACGGCATCGACCGCGAAGGCGTCGACCGGATCCTGGAAGAGGCAGGCATCGGACTGCCGGCCTACTACGAGTGGCGCACCCGCTCTGGCTGCTACTTCTGCTTCTTCCAGCGCAAACACGAATGGCTCGGCCTCAAGGAACGCCACCCCGACCTGTTCGAGAAGGCGATCGCGTACGAAGAGAAGGTGAACTACCAGGCGACCGCTATGAAGGACCGCAAGTACACCTGGTCCCAAGGCGAATCGCTGGAGGAGCTCCTGGATCGCCGCGAAGAGATCGAGGCCAAGCACGAGGCCGCGCTGTCACGCGCCGCTAACCGCATCAAGCCGAATCGCCCGCTACTGGAGGTCCTGTCGGATGCTCTAGACGAAGACGACGACTCGGTAGGCTGCGCCGTCTGCCACCTCTGATCTGATCTGGCACATCCCACGTCGGCAGCCCGGGGAGTACGTCACAGAAGCAATGATCGCGGTGGCCGGTCCGCCATCGGCAAGAAACGCTCCCAACCGATGTGGCGGGCCACCGCAGCGATCGGTGAGGGTTCCCCTGAACGCTGGCAAACGCCGGGCCGCCAGCCGCGCCCGCGCCGCCGGGGCCGGGACGGTCGGTGCCGACGGCGTCCGGCGGTCACCGGCTGGAGAACGGGTATCACCGGCTGCTGGCCACCGTGTTCGGCACGGTGACCCTTACCCGCTGCGCCTGGCACGCCCCCGGAGCCGCGAACCTATATCCGACCGATCGGCAGCTGTCCCTACCAGCCGGGCGGAACTCGCACGGGCTGGCTCGCCTGGCCGCCCTGGGAGCGGTGCGGGCTCGTTCGACGACCCCCGCGCTTCGATCACTATGCGCTGCGGAAACGTGGTCGACAAACGAGCGCTCCTGTAGCTGGTGCGACAGCCGACATCGACGCCTTCGACGCCTCGGTGAGGCCGCTGCCCAGGACCGCCGACGAACTGCTGGTCCTCAGCACCGACCAGAAGGGCGTGGTGATGCGGCCCGAGCCGTTGCGGCCAGCCACCGTTGAGGCGGCCGCCCGACACGCCCGCAACTTCCGCACCTGCCTGGCCGCCGCAGAGGAGCCCGCCCGAAAACGGATGGCCCCCTCGGCGCGGTCTATGACGCCGAGCCCGCGCCCCGCCGTCCACGACGTGATCGCCGTGCCCGGCGGCCGTCACGGCGACCGGACCATCCGCCCGGGGCCGCGCGACCGGGAAATGGCTGTGCGGGTCGGTAATCGCCGAACCCGGCGAGATGATCGCCCAGGTCGTCGACTAGGCCGAGGCTCGCGACCCTGCCCACGCCCGGACCTGGGTCGTGCTGGTCGACGGCGCCGCCACCAACTCGGTCCGATCCGAGCCGAGGCCGCCCGCTGGCGCGTCACCCTCCACATCGTCATCGATTTCGTGCACATGATCGAGAAGGCTCAGGTGGGACGAGGGACGCCCTCTTGCGCTCGGAGACCTTCCTGCCGACGTCCATTCCCCGCCGCGGTGTCGGCCGCTGTCACGCTCTGGGAGTCGATGAGGCCAGCGTTGCGGTCGGCGTCGCAGCCTAACCGCGCGGGCGTATCCCCCTGGGGTATCTGGCCCTGTCACCGACATACCCTCACGCCAACAGCCCGTGCACTTATTAAACCGCCATGACCAATTAGCACTGATCAGCCTCCCACTTGCCAGGGAAGTGCGTTGTTAAGCTACTGCCGGTGCCGGTTCTCCCCAACGGTGGCCGCACTTCGACCATTTCCCGCGGCCACAGGGACATGAGCGGCTGCCTCGCACCGGGAAGAAGTTGCGCCAGTACTGGCGTCGAGTCAGCGTCGCCGCGGCGGTCGTCAAACCAATGTCATCTACAAGGGCAAGAGAGCGATCGAGTACGTCGACGATCACACGGCCGGCTCCGATCACGGCATCCGCAACAGTGAAAGCGATCGTCGGCTCCATCAACTGATGCTGGCCATCGCCCTGGAGCAAGAGCGGAGACCTCGCGTAGTACCGAACAGTGACAGCACCTGAGTCGTGGGCCATAGGAGGAGACGCATATGCGATCCTCGCCCCGAACGCCGGGTGCGCGGCATCGGACAGCCAGTCGTACCACTCGTGGAAACGAGGATCCCCTGAGACCTTGGCCAGCTTCTTCACCAGCGTCAAGACGTTGGTCGCCTGCAGCTTCTCATTGCTGCCCGTGAGGCGAGAACCCATGCCAGCATGTAGCAGGACGGGTGCAAGCGCATCGCGGACGGTCGCAGGCCGTTCGAGCGCCTTCCCTGGCGCAGCCTTACCGACCCTCCATGCCTCGGCGAGCTTCTGCGCCTCGTCAACGAGTGCACCGGCCTCCTCGAGAACAGCCCGCGCTGTTACCGCTCCGGAGGCGATGCGCCAGCGCCACAGATTATCCACAGTATCTTCAAGGAGGTCGATGCTCCGCCAAGCGTGCACTAGCCACCAACTGACAAGCCGTGTATGCAGCTCAGGGTAGATCACTGCGGCAGCTTGATCCCGCATACCAGCCTCTGACGGTTCATCCAAAGCCAAGACGACGGCCTCGTCGTCGGAAGCCACGTACACCCATTCTTCGCCATGCTGTGCGGCAAGCGCTTTCCACCGAACGACTTCGCGGTCCTTGCGCGGGACGAGCAAGAGATCGACCGTGTCGGCGTCCTCAGTTGAGATCCGCAGATCCTCAACGCGGCGGACGAGCGTGTCCAATTCCTTGGTGCGTGCTTCACCCAGCGCCTTGGCAGCCGTCTCAGCCGTGCTTCGTCGCACGCCCATAATGATCACTTCCTCAGGTCGCGGCAGACGCGTCCCCAGCTAGTACGGCTGTCTGAGATCCTTGGACTGCCGTACTAGGGCCGTAAACCCACACTCCACAGTATCGCTCACGTTCATCTTCGACCGCACTTGAATTTCTCATTCGGCCCACGACCGCGCAAATTGCATGCGGGTCGTCTTGGTTATGGAGTGCGCGTCGTCGTCGACACGCACTCCCGCGATCAGCCGATCGTGAAGTGGGACGGGATCGTCAGTTGGCAGCGGTGGGCGGTGGGGCTTTGGGTGCAGCCATGCACGCGGTTCCCCGTAGAGGACTCGGACCTGCACCGTTGCCGGTGGCTGCGCGTCGGCGCTGAGTATCGAGGAGCGTCATCGCGAGCCGGACCTCAGCCGACCCCACCGATCCCTCTCCCTCGTTCGATCCTGCTGTCGCACGCCGCATGCCACCGCTCATTCCCCTCCGCCGCGTACCGTGATCTGTCGGTGCCGTCAGATATCGTCCGCGCCGAGCGCGCCCTTGGGTCCGCGTTCGCCAACAGGTTCCGATCGCCGTCCCTCCGGGTGCCGCCCCCTCGCCCCGACCTGGTTCGGCTGAAGACCCCGAGCGCCATAGGTTGAGGAGGATGAGGCAGTGGCTGAAGAACATCCGGACATGGGTGTCGTTTTCTGGCCCGTGGGCACCGGTGACAGCACCACGATCGTGGTGAGCGAGGAAGTCGTCATGCAGGTCGACCTGCATGACATGGACAAGGCCAACGACGACGATAATCCCGAGGTGCCGGTCGTTGACCGGCTCGTGGAGGCGCTGCCCACCGTCGGCGGGCGGCCCTATCTCGCGGTGTTCGTCCTGACCCATGCCGACAAAGACCACTGCCTGGGATTTGCTGACCTGCTGGACAAGGTCGACATCGGCGAGCTGTGGGCGACCCCGCGGTTGTGGCGCGAGTTCGAGCAGGCCGTCGACGAGAAACTCTGCGAGGACGCCAAGGCGTTCCAGGCCGAGGCCGAGCGGCGCGTCAAGGCAGTGAAGAAGGCGATTGAGGAGGAGAGGGAGCCGGTCAGCGGCGATCGCGTCATCGTGATCGGCTACGACACCGACCACGACAAGCACGCCTACGACGAGCTTCCCGAGCAGTACAAGTCCGGCCCCGGCAAGTCGATCACGACGCTGGACGGACATTCGTGCGAGGAACGCTTCGAGGTGTTCATCCATGCGCCGTTCGCGGCCGACTGCGCCGCCGAGCGCAACGACACCTCGGTTGCGATGCAGGTGACGCTCACCGAGGCCGGCGGGGAGTGCGGCAAGATCCTGTTGTTTGGCGACCTTGCCCACGAGACGATCATGAAAATCTTCACCTTCAGCGAGGCGCGCAAGCGCGAGCACTACCTGGAGTGGGATGTGCTTTTGGCTCCACACCACTGCTCCAAGAAGGTGATGTTCCTGCCCGAGGACGGCGAGGACGTGCTGCAGCAGGACATCATGGACGCCTTCGCCCGGCACGCCCGCGACGAGGCCGTCATCATCGCAAGCAGCGGAGTGATCCCCTCCAGTGACGAACCGGGGAAGAACCCGCCCCACCGCAAGGCGGCCGATGAATACGAGGAGATCACCGAGCTGATCTGCACGATGGAGTGGCCCGACGCCGACACCCCCCACCCGATCGTGTTCGCCGTCGACGCCGATGGCGCCGGTGTCCTGCGCGAAGCCACCGTCGCTGCCACCCACACCGCGGTGATCGAGGGCAAGGCGTGGCGGCGCGGCCGGCGCCTGGCCGCGGTCACCTCAGCGGCAGCCGTGGTCGGTAGTGACGTCGCCAAGGCGCGGGGCAAGGCCTCGGGCGGCACCGACCGGATCCGTGCCGCGATCGCCGCCGATCGCGGCGCCGGCGATGTCGCGCCGCCTCCGGTGGGTTTCGGCCAGTGAGCCATGTCGGCTATCAGCTCGCCGCCCGCCAGCTCACTGCCCTGGCCGCGGTGAGCGGCGGTGTCGTGGAGGTGCTGGCTGAACACGCTGAGGCAGGCGAGCTGGTGATCGCCCTGGACGTGCGTGATATCCCGCGCGGTCCGGGGATCAGACTGCGCAACCGGGAACGGTTCCGGCTGCGGGTTCCGGAAACGTTCCCGTTCACGCCGCCCACGGTCCGGGTCCTACACGATCGCTGGCGGAAGAGTCCGCACGTCCAGTGGGGTAGCCACCTGTGCCTGTACGCGGCGGTGTCGGTGGAGTGGAACCCCGGCGACGGGGTCCGCGGGCTGCTGGAGAGGCTGGTGACCTGGCTGGAGAGGGCTGCCGCGGGCACTTTGGACCCCGACGGGCAGCCGCTGCATCCGCCGACGGTGTACTTGTCGGCCGAGGCCGGTGACATCATCGTGCATCCCGACCTCGGTGCCCGGACGCCCTGGGCGCAGGCCGCTGACCCGGGGCCTTCGACCATGTACGCCTGGTGTGTCAGAGACCTCGACCGTGTCGAGGTCATCGACTGGCTCGACGAACGCGACGCCTTTGCACGAGTTTTCGCCAAGGATGTCCAGCCGGTAGACGAGCGGGGACGCCCGTATTTCCTCATCCCGATGATGCTGGTCGACGACCACATCGCCTGGGAGTACCCCGTGCGCGCACGCGACCTCGCCGCCGCTCTGCACAGCGTCGGCTACCCACGCGAGGCCCTGTTGCAGGACCTGACCTGGTCCAGCAGATTGAATCGGCGGCTGCGGCGGGCGGAAGACCCCGACACCGACGACCCCGACACCGACCCGGTGGCGATGCTGCTGGGCACCCCGTCCAGACGCATCGAAGGCGATGCCAGGCTCGCGCATCTTGTCGCCTGGAACCTTGACGCATTGGGCGCGGACGTCGCCTGCCTGATGGGATATGCCCAGAAGCTCGAAGACAGGAAACTCACCGGTAGGGTCCTGGAACTTGCCCACCATTGGCTCGACACCGCGGCCGTCCGGTGGATGAGGGTGCACGAGGCCCGCGCTGAGGTCACCCGCCGCCGCGATGCGGGCTCGCCACTGTCCTGGCTGCACGGCAAACGGATCCTGGTCCTGGGTGCGGGCGCACTCGGCGCACCCGTCGCCGAGCACTGCGTCCGCGCCGGCGCCATGCACCTGACGGTCCTCGACCGGGGCACCGTCAACCCCGGGATCCTGGTCCGCCAGCCCTACACCTTTGACGACATCGGCCTTTCCAAGGCCCGCGCCCTCGCCACCCGCCTGAATACCCTCACCCGCCAGCCCACCACGACCGGCACCCACCAGGACGCCATCGCCGTCCTGGTGGGCTCCTCATTTAACCCGGACAACTTCGATTTGATCATCGACGCGACCGCTGACGCCGGCGTGCGCGCCGCTCTGGAGCGGGCCCGCACCAGCCGCCGCGACGACTGGCCCCACGTCGTCACTATGATCATCGGCCATCGCGCCGAGCACGGTCTGCTCGCTGTTTCGTCACCCCAGGCCATCGGCGCGGGGCATGATGTGCTGCGCCGAACCGCGATCCGCGCCCGCATAACGCAGGACACCGCATGGCGCGACATCGCCGACGACTTCTTCCCTGACCCGCCCCGGACCGAGATGTTCTTTCCCGAGCCCGGCTGCTCGGCCCCCACCTTCGTCGCCTCTGCGGCCGATGCCGGCGCTCTGGCCGCCGGCATGCTCACCCAAGCCATCCAGGTCGTCTCGGCCACCCCCCGCGACCGGGGAGCGATGACCGCCGCAGCAGTGCGGCAGCCATCGGCAGGAGCACGAGGCCACGCCGGGATACCACTGCTCGCCTGGGACGACGATGTGACCTGCCTGGACACCGGCGCGGGCTATGAGGTGAGGATCTGCGCGGATGCCCTTACCCAGATGCGGATCGAGACTCGTCGCGGCGCCCGCGTCCGCGGCAACACCATCGAAACCGGCGGAATGCTCCTGGGCGCCTTCGATGACGCGGTCGGCGTCGTCCACGTCGACGTCGCCACCGGTCCTCCGCCGGATAGCCTGCTGTCGCAGCACTACTTCGAGCACGGGACCGCTGGAGCCCAGGAACTCATCGACCACCACAACCGGCGCACCAAGGGCCTGACAACCTTCGTCGGCATGTGGCACTCCCACCCCTACGGGCAGGCGCGACCCAGCGCCATCGACGAAGCGGGCATGACGACCATCACCTCCCTGGCCGGAGGGAGCCGGCGTGCGGTGATGCTGATCCTCGGCGGGCCCGAAGCTGTATGGAACGCCTGGAAAGACGGCATCGGCACACCGCACCTGTACGCCAGGATCGTCGAGAACCGGCAGCCGGCCGATAGCGAATCTCCGCCGCGCCAACCCGATCGGCCTCCCGGCCGCTACTTCACCGGCGGCTACAGCTACCCCATAACCGGGCAGGACGGCCATCCGCCAAGACGCCGCCTCAGATGGAGGCGGAGACGCTGATGAGGAACACCCCCGCGATCGGGCTCGCCCTGTCCGGCGGCGGCTTCCGCGCGACCGCATTCGGCCTGGGCGCCATGCGCGCCCTGCACGACTGCGGCCTGCTCACCCAGGTCCGGGTCGTCTCCGGGATCAGCGGCGGCAGCCTGCTGGCCGCGATGTGGGCCTACGGCCCCGCCGACTTCGCCGAGTTCGATGATGCTGTCACCACCCTGGTCAGGCGGGGACTGCAGAGAGAACTCGCCGCACGCGCACTCGCACCCCGGCGAATGATCAACGGCATGGCCAGCAAGGTCCAAGCCGTTCCCGGGGTCCCCCGACGTCGGCTCCGCACGCACGCCCGGACCGAGGCCCTGGTCGCTGCGATCCACGCCCGGCCCTTCGGATCCCGCGACATCACCGAGGTCACCCACCCCGACCTGGCCACGGTCATCAGCGCAACCGATCTGATCACCACCAACGCCGTCCGGTTCGGTAGCCAGGTCAGCGCCTGCTCAGCCATCGGACGCATCACCGGGCCGATCCCGGTCGCCGACGCCGTGGCCGCCTCCGCGGCCTTCCCGATCCTCCTGCCATCTCTGGTCAGGACCTACCAATTCCAGGATCGCCACGGGCGCACCACCTCGCGCACCATCGCGATGACCGACGGCGGCGTCTACGACAACCTCGGCCTGAGCGCCCTACAGCCCGGCCGCTCACCAGCCCACACCGACCACGTGTACGACCTGGACTACATCTTCGCCATCGACGCCGGCCGCGGCCGCAAGACCAAGCACGGTGCCCCGTATCTGCTGCCCCGACTGGCGCGCAGCTTCGACATCACCTACAACAAGACCCAGGACGCCGCCCGTGCACAACTGAACCTGGCCGCCCAGCACGGCAGCATCCGCGGCTTCCTGCACGCCTACCTCGCCATGCAGGACCGCAACATGCCCGTCCCGGTCACCGACTACGTTTCCCGCGAGAAGGTCGTTACCTACCCGACCGACTTCCGAGCCGTCCCAGCCGAACACTTCCGGCACCTGACGCTCCGCGGCGAGCAACTCACCCGAGTTCTCCTGGCACACTACTGCCCCGAACTCCGTGTCCTGGCCTGACACTGCCCGTCTACCTGAAGATCCGATTCGGGCTGGACACCGATCGTTGCCACAGGCGTGCCGTGCCATCGTGAGGTGACTCGGAGAAGTCGGTCGGCGGCCGTAGGGTCTCGCCTATGCGCCCATATTCCTCTTCCACCTTCAGGGAGATCACATGACCCATCCGTCGGCCTGGTCCGCCCCGCCGGAGATCGAAGACCTGCTACACCGCTGAGGTGACCTCTCGACATTCCTGGTCCACCTCACCCGAGACGAAGTGCAGTCGGCGAGGCAGAACCTTCTAACCAGGTCCGCACGGCCCTCGTGGAGCGGCTGGCGTCTCCCGCTGGTACCGATGTTGGTGCATGGTCCCCGGAATCTTTTGGATGCGGTGTACCGTCGCCGGTGTGAGGAGCCGAGCCAACCGGGGCTCGCCCTGCAGGTGACGAAAGCGGCGGAAGGGATCTCGGCGCTGGCGGAGGCTGCCCACGACGCCGAGATTATCGGACGCCGCGGTGCGAGTGGTGCTGGTTTATGCCGCCTCGGGTTCGCCATCGCGGGACAGCAAACCAGCTACTCGACGACTATGGCCTGCCGCATCGTGACGTGTTCGGCTGGGCCGACGAGCGGTGTGGGCGATCCTGAAGTTCGTGTAGGCGCTGGGTACCGAGGAGCTGAACCGGTACGCACCGTTCGACGGCGCCGATCTGCAACTCCTCCGGGACGCCAGCGCAGCCGAACACGAGCTCGTGGCACACCTGAAAGCGCTCAGTGGTCGTGGCAGCGATCGTCACGCTGGCAGCCACGGCGCAGAGGGTGATTGAGCCGCTGGCCGACGCTCCGACGGAATCGCGTGGTGCTGCGCGAATGGCGGTCAACACCGCGCAGTTGCTGCACAGCTGACGGCGTTGCCGGAATCAGAACTGGCTCAGCCCTCTGATCACCGTGTGAGGCGCAGGCATCTGCTTCGCGTAACGGCTACTTCGATCGATCGCCTGAAATCAGACGGCGAAGGTTTGAGCACAAACGAGGCAGTAATATGGGCCTGACGTGTCTTCAGAGACCTTTACCGGCTCGTACGAGTGGCATGGGGACGTCACGATGACCATGTCGTCGGGCTCGGTAAGCGGAGCAGGTACATCTGGTGTGTCGAAGCTCCCTTTAAACTCAAGCATCGCATGCTTGCTACTGCCGCCCTTGAGCGCATCTCGCAGTCCTTGTTCGATCTCCCGTACCGCTGCCGGAGTGGCCACGCCCTGGACGTAATCGAGTTGCTCCTGTGTCCACCATGAGTCCATACCTGCTGGCTGCCCGCACAGAGGACAGTGATAGGCCGCCGGAACAGGCTGCTGTTCGGCTTCCTCGTTCGCTAGACCGTCATGCCACTTGAATTGGCGTATACAGTGCGGGCATTCCCGACGGAGAAACCCGTCGTGGTCCAGAGGCAAGGTCACGCGGATATCCATGTCACGCTCCGCTCACGAACTCGTCGACCTCGATCAGTGTCCCATCGACGGTTTTGCCGGTGATGGTGACGTTGAAGTACGAGTTAGAGCGCGAAGCGAGGGAGTCCGCCGACCTGCGCAGCACGCGCACTGACTTGCCAGCAGGCAACTTCGGGACGGGAAACTCGTTGTCATTTCGCGATGCGAGCCCCACGTCGGCAGCCGCGTCTACGTCCAGGTCGTACACGTCGCCGGGCCCGTGGTTGGTGATCTGAATCTCGTCCATCTTGCCGCTCCCATTATCGATGTACCGGGCCTCCAATCGCGGTGTGCCTGACGCCTGTGATGACGGCAGCTTTCGCCCCATCGAGAGCCCGCCGCCTGGTGGGACTGGCGGTGTCAAGTCCCCTGCGTCATGCCAGTCTGTCCCACTCGTTCTCGTGGCGCACCCTGCGGTTTGCAGCCTGGTCGCGAACTCCTGCCGCTTCTTGATGCTGTTGTCAAGGCGCACGACATGTCGGCCGTGGATGTCACTAAAGACTTTCACCTGTCCGAGTTCCACGATGATTGTGCGGTCCTCGTGACGGCCCATGGCCATGCCAGCTTCGAAGAGGACGTTTGGACGTGGTTGCATCTGGGGGCTGCACTCCGGGTCGCCTGCGTAGGTCAAGCTCTCGTGCAGGTAGGTGACATCGTCGGGCGTTTGGAGGACCACAACCGCTTGGGCGTTTGCGAAGGCCGTGTCCAGGACTTCGCCGATGTAGGGAGAACCCTTCCTGGTCATCTGGATGGCTTCCGACCACTCGATCGGGTCGAGCCCGATCGCCCGCAGGAACTCGAACAGTCCCTTGCGGGCGAGTTCGTTGCGTCCATGGATCACGAAGACTTTGCGAGGGTCCGCACCTCCCTCGGCCCCACTGTCTGTCATTTCTCCGCACCGCCCACGGTCGAGGGGGAACCTGTCTCGAAATACGCTAGCGGTAGGCACGGACAGTCGAGGGAGGTCTGTGCTTGGAAGTAGTCTTCGAAGCCGGGCCAACATCGACAACCTCCGTGAAGCGCACGGCCACCAAGTCTTGCGCGCGGCCAACAAGGGCGCCTGGATGGTGGTGGCACCTCTTCCACCGGCGGTCAGCAGAGCGATCGACCGGGCCAGCGGGCCGATCTTGCTCAGCACCCGCAGGCCCCGCACGGATCGGCACGCCACCACTCGCAGGCTGCGGCGGTTCGCCTGACTTTCCGCTCACCTCCGACGAGGAGCCGCCGTGGTTCGGGAACGGGCAGCAGTAGGGTCCTGGGTGGTCGGGATTGGTCACCCCAACACACGCGGTCATGGGTTTGAGAAGCGGGACGGAACCGTCAGGCGGCCACCGAGGGTAGCGGGGTGCACCGGTCTGCGTTAACCCCGCAAAGGGTTCGAACTAGCGTGACAACTCTGGACGAGACTTGACCTTGTCCCCGCTCCGAAAGGGCCACAGAGACGGTACTGTTAGGCCCATATACAGGCGTTTCGGCTTGCATGTGGGATCGACACGACGGCGGTTGCCCGACTATGCGCCTAACCGGGATGCGGTAGGGCGCGCCGATTGCGGTACCGGCGGACCATTTGCTGTCGGTGTGTGTCGCCTCACCGACATGAAGCCCCATGGGGCGCCTACATGCGGTCGCTGTTCGCTATGTCGCGCGGCGCTATGGGGCTCCGACTGTGAACGAGCCGGTGATAATCAGGGTGCCGCTGGGGGATGCGGGGCGTTCCCCTGTGGCTGGGGCCCCACAGGGGGCACCTCCACCGGACCAGCGGAATCAACCCGCTGACCAGCACAGACACCCAAGAACCGGGCGGGACTCAGTCCAACTGAGTCCCGCCCGTTCTCACTGTCTAGCAGGATTCGCGAGAGACCCACGAGAGAGCCTCTCGCGGCCGGACGACCTAGACGCCGGCCTCGACCTCAGCGGCGCCGTCGCGGTGCTTCACAACCAGCGTGCGCAGCTCCTCAGGCGTCGGCCAGGGTGAAGCCCGATGGACCATCCGATGGCAGTTCGCGCAGAGTAGGGCCAGATCCTGCAGTCGCGTCTTGGTTTCGCCGGAGACGTGCAGCGGGACGACATGATGGCACTCGATGTAGTCCGCTCCACGAGGGCCGTAGGTCCGCTCAAAGTCGAAGCCGCAGACCTCACAGGCAAGGTCCCCATGCTGCTTACGCGCCTGCTCAATCCGCCTCTTCCGGAGCTTCGGGTCACGCTCCCGCACGAAGTGCTTGCGAAGCAGGAGACTCCCCTCAGGCGCGCTGACATCCTCGTCGACTACGGCATCAGGCCACGCGACATCAAGGAGAGTCCCCGACTCGACTCCCGCTCGGATCAGCTCTGCAGAAGCGTGCATCCTCGCCGGGTCATCAAGGAACGCTTGCAAGACCTCCAAGTCCAAGACGCCACCATTGGTTGGTTTGCCCTGGTAATCGGGGTGTCGTGTGGCGATGTCCGAGGTCTTATGCGCTACTCCATTGGGGTTGCGGAACTTCTCCCCACGTGCGGCAAGCGGGTGAATCGGCAACCGCTGGAGAAGGTCGGAAAGCTCAAGTACGCGCTTGTCCTCTGGCATGAGCCGGCGCCAGCCGTTGGCAGCAACCAAATCGCAGGCAAGGACAAGTTCGTCCCATCCCCACGGAGGATTACGCGTGGTGCGTACCTCAAAGCCGAGCCGCTTGAGCGTCCGAACCGCGTGTTTCGCTCCGCCGGAGAAGTCTCCCGCCGTGAGCGCCGTCCCGGTGGCGTACCGGTGCGCGACGCCTGCGATCGCTTTGGAGTCGTAGAAGCCCTCTTCGTATACGAGTAGGTACTGACGTGCTTCTCCGAAGCCGTACCGGCTCAGAAACCGCTCACGGCCAAGTTCTCGGTACTCGGCAATTGCCCTCAGCACATCTACGCGGGAGATCTCTGCCAGGACCATGGCGCTGAGCGTATGCCATAGACACGACAAACCTAGGCGCACCGGAGATAGCCACACGCGCACAAGGGGCGCCCAACCACATTATCGCAGGTCGGACGCCCCTTGTGGAGGACTCCAGGTATCGGCGAGCGTTGAACCGCCGACGTGATCAGTCGTCCTCTAGATCCCTCTCGATGCGCCGGTTGATGTTGTCGTCTTGGCCGTCCAAGCAACCGGCGTAGCGCTTGAGCAGCACCTCAACCGAGTTGCCCGCTCGCTTGGCCACGTCCGCCGGCGAGACTCCCGCATTGAGCCACGTGGTCAGCGCCGCGTGACGTAGGTCGTACGGACGCCCGGCAAGCGGCGACTCGACTTGCACCGGCGCGAACGCGAACTGGCGAGCCTCCTCCCACGCGCGCGAGTAGGTAGAGGCTCCGAGGATGCCGCCGCGCTCGTTGCGGAACAGGCGCCCATCATCGGCGGTGCCGAACCACCGACCGCGAACGCTTCGGAACATGTGCGGAATGCCGGATGGTCGTGAACCGGGCGGAAGCATTCGTGTGCGGGTCAGCGAAGTTGTCTGTGCTGATCAGGTACGCGTCCTCCGGAGCCTTGTGCGGAGGTTCGAATTTGCGGGCAGCACCTCAGATGATCAGTCGGGCTCCAGTTGACCTGTGGGCCGGGGTTTTGCATGTTGGCAGGCGGGCGCTGGCGGAAATCGTCAGGGGCGACGGGTGGGCGGCTAGTTGGGGCTGTTTAAGTGCCGCCTCTTTATGAAGTAGGTCAGCAGGATTGCCCCGGCCATGGCCAGACTGACGACTTGGGTGAGCGCGATGATGCCGCCTACCTGATCGGCGATGTGTGAGACGAGACCCGACCAGTTGAGTGGGGTCTCGTTTTCGGGATGGCCGAGGTCTGGGGGCTCGGCGGCGTAGGCGTCCATACGGCTCAACTCCTCCAACAAGGGATCACAGCAGGCTAGCCGAGGAGCCGCGATCCGGAACGAGGCGTGTGCGATTTCGCAGAGCGAAGCGCGAAGGAGCGATCGGCCGGTTTCTGTAGTTCATGGGCGGTCTGCACGACTTGAGCGTCTGCTGACGTTCTCTGTGCGAAGAAGCGCTTCATGTTGCACGTCTCCGGCCCGGGGGTGGTTAGCGGCGGACTCGGTATTGCAGGTGGAGTGCTCGGTTGCCCTGGACGACGGTGGGGTCGTCGAGGAGGCGGTGGCCTGGGGTCAGCTTGGCGAAGTAGGGGATGCCCTCGCCGAACAGCACGGGCACGAGGCTGACGCACACCTCGTCCACCAGGTCGAGATCGAGTGCCTGCTGGATGATCGACGCGCTCGCGATCGTGACGTCCTGGTCGCCGGCGATCTCCTTCGCCTTGGAGATCGCGGCTTCGACTCCGTCGACGAACGTTGTCGTGGGCCATCGTGTGGCGGCGTCTTCGGGGGGTCGGTGCGTGACCACGACGACGGGGGCGCCGGCCGGGTGCTTGTCGCCCCAGCCGTCCGCGATGTCGAACAGGCGGCGGCCCGCGACGAGCGCGCCGCAGTTCTCGGTCAGGTCCCGCAGCATTTGAGCTCCGGCTTCGTCGACCTGGAACGAGACGGTCTCGTTCGGGTTCGGCACGTTGATCTCGCCCGTTTCGTACCAGTCGAACAGCTCTCCTACCTGGTCGTTGGGGTCCGCGACGAACCCGTCCAGCGACATCGTCATATGGGTGAGCACCTTGCCCATCGTGTCTCCTTTGGTTGCCGGTTCGCTGTAACGACTCGGTCCGGCCGTGGGACTCATCGGTTCCGGGGCGGTGATCCGTGGTGTACGTCGGCGGCTCAGTTTTTCAGGTCGTGTTCTAGGGATCGGGCGACTGTGCGGAGGGTGGTGACCAGGGTGGGGAGGCGGTGCTTTTCGTAGCGGGCGCTGGGCATCGAGATCGAGAGGCCCGCGGCGGCTTCGCCGTCGGGGGACGTCACGGGGACGCCGACCGCGACGACGCCGCGTTCGGAGCGGCCCTCGTTGAGGGCGAAGCCGTTGCGGCGGACGCGGGCGAGGTCGGCGCGGAGGGTGTCGAGGTCGTGGTCGGTGTAGAGCTCGTCCAGTTGGTCGGGTGGGAGTTCGGCCAGGAGGAGCAGGCCGGCGGTGGTGCGGTGGGCGGGGAAGACCATGCCCTCGCGGGAGCCGACGCGGAGGGCCTGGCGTGACTCGACGCTGGCGATGAAGCGGACCGTGGTGCCGGTGCGGATGGTGAGGTTGGCGGACTCGTCGAGGATGTCGACGAGCCGGTGCAGGTGGGGCAGGGCGGCGGCGCGGAGCCTGGCGGTCGTCGACTGGGAGTGGGCGGCGAGTTCGAGGACGGGGCCGACGCGGTAGCTGCGGTCGGCCTGGCGGACGGCGAAGTCGCGGTAGACGAGCATCGCGAGCAGGCGGTGGGCGGTGGAGCCGGCGACGCCGAGGCGCTGGGCGACCTCGGTGACGGTGAGGGGGCCCTCCAGTTGGAGCATCGTCGCGATGCGGAGGGCGTTGTCGACGCTCGTGATGGCGTACGGCGGTGGTGTCTTGAGTGGTTTGTCCATTGCTTGCTCTTTCTGTAGGGCAGAATTTCCTTTTCTGTAGAGGGTACGAGCGGGACGATCGTGGCCATGACCAGTTCCCCTGTGCGGCTCCGGGCCGTGGACGCGCCCGGGCAGCCGGACGTCACGCCGGAGCTCGAGAGTCTCTATCGCGGGTTCGAGGCCGAGCTGCTCGTGCCGCTGTGGACGGAGATCGGCGACCTGATGCCGGTGCATCCGCGGTCCGGGGCCGTCCCGCACGTGTGGAGGTGGGAGAGGCTCGCGCGCCTGGCGGAGGAGGCCGGACGGATCGTGCCGGTGGGGCGCGGGGGCGAGCGGCGCGCGATCGCGCTGGCCAACCCGGGGCTGGGGGGACGTCCGTTCGCCTCGCCGACGCTCTGGGCGGCGATCCAGTACCTCATGCCCGGGGAGGACGCGCCGGAGCACCGGCACACGCAGCACGCCTTCCGGTTCGTGGTGGAGGGGTCCGGTGTGTGGACGGTCGTGGGCGGGGACCCGGTGCCGATGAACCGCGGCGACTTCCTGCCGCAGGCGGGGTGGAGCTGGCACGCCCACCACAACGCGGCCGATCGGCCGATGGCCTGGATCGACGGCCTCGACATCCCGTTCCAGTACATGGCGGAGTCGCAGTTCTTCGAGTTCGGGCGCGAGGAGGTCACCGAGCGGACGACGCCGGAGCGGTCCCGCGCGGAGCGGCTGTGGGGGCACCCGGGGCTGCGGCCGGTCGGGGTGGGCCGCGGTGGTCCGGGGTCGCCGCTGCTCTCGTACAAGTGGGAGTACACCGATCGGGCCCTGGCCGACCAGCTCGCGCTCGAGCGGGAGGGGTACGGCGGGGTGGTGGAGCCGGGCCACGCGGCGGTGCGCTACAGCAACCCGGTCGACGGGGGCGATGTGCTCCCGACGATGCGCGCGGAGTTCCACCGGATCGCCCGGGGCGCCGAGACGGCTCCGGTCCGGGAGACGGGGTCCAGCGTCTTCCAGGTCTTCGACGGTTCCGGGACGGTGACGGTCGGGGACCGCGCGTGGTCGGTGGCCCGCGGGGACCTGTTCGTCGTCCCGTCGTGGACGCCGCTCTCGGTGCGGTCCGAGGCCGGTTCGTCGGACTCCGACTCCGGGGCCCTGGATCTGTTCCGTTTCAGTGACGCGCCCGTGTTCGAGGCGCTCGAGCTCGACCGATACGCGAAGGACGCCTGATGAAGCTCGCCACCATCCGCACCGCCGACGGCACGCGCGCCGTCCGTCTCGACGACGGCGGGCTCGTCGACGTCGGTTTCGCCGACCTGGGCGCCCTGCTGGCCGAGCCGGACTGGCGGGAGCGGGCGGCGGCCTCCGGCGAGGTGCACGACGCCGAGGGCGCCGACTTCGCGCCGGTCGTGCCCCGGCCGTCGAAGGTGATCTGCGTCGGCCACAACTACTCGAACCACATCAAGGAGATGGGCCGGGAGCTCCCGGCGTACCCGACGCTGTTCCCGAAGTTCGCCGACTCCCTGATCGGTGCCCGCGACGACGTCGTGAAGCCGCCGGAGACGGAGGCGCTCGACTGGGAGGTGGAGCTCGCCGTCGTGATCGGGCGGGACGTCCGCCGCGCGGACGACGCGGAGGCGGAGGCGGCGATCGCGGGGTTCACGGTCATGAACGACGTGTCGGTGCGGGACTGGCAGTTCCGCACCATCGAGTGGACGCAGGGCAAGATCTGGGACTCCTCGACCCCGGTCGGGCCGTTCCTGGTCACCCCGGACGAGGTCGGCGGCGTCCGTCCGGCGCTGCGGGTGCGGACGGTCGTGGACGGCCGGGTGATGCAGTCCGACGACACGGGGACGCTGCTGTTCGACCCGGTGTTCCTGGTCAAGTACGTGTCGACGATCGTGCGGCTGCGTCCCGGCGACCTGATCGCGACCGGCACGCCGGCGGGGGTGGGGCACGCCCGCGACCCGAAGGTGTACCTGACCGGCGGCGAGACGGTGGTGACCGAGGTCGAGGGCATCGGCGCCTGCACGAACCGCGTCGTGGGGGACGCGTGACGGCCCGCACGCTCGCGGACGCCCTCCGCTGGGCGGAGGAGGGCACCGGGATGTTCCTGGACGGCGTCCGCGGCCTGGACGAGCGGGGGTTCGGCGCTCCGTGCGGGCTGCCGGGCTGGACGCGCGGGCATCTGGTGGCCCATGTCGCGGCGAACGCCGAGGCGCTCGGCAACCTGGTGCGGTGGGCGGCGACCGGGGAGCCGACGCCGATGTACGCGTCGCCGGAGGAGCGGGCGGCCGGGATCGAGCGCGGCGGCCGGACGGGCGGCGCGGAGCTGACCGCGTGGCTGGTGCGCGCGTGCGACGGGCTGCGCGCGGGGATGGGCGGGCTGACCGGGGAGCAGTGGGGGCGGGAGGTGGTGACGGCGCAGGGCCGCACCGTGCCGGCGTCCGAGGTGCCCTGGCTGCGGTCGCGCGAGGTGCTGGTCCACGCCGTCGACCTGGGGACCGGGGCCGGTTTCGGGGACCTGCCGGACGGCTTCCTCCGCGCCCTCGTCGCCGACGCGGCGGCGAAGCGGGGGCTGGACGCGGCCGCGCTGCCGGACGGGCCGCGGCCCGAGGTGGCGGCGTGGCTGACCGGACGGCCGCACGCCCTGGCCGACGCTCCCCTTCTCGGCCCCTGGCTGTGAAGCACTCCAGAGAGTAGAGATCATGACGAATCCTGATGTGCTCGTCGTCGGCGGGGGGATCGGCGGGCTGGGCGCGGCGTACGCGCTGGCGCGCCGCGGCCTCGCGGTGCGGCTGCTCGAGCGGTCCGACGCGTTCGGCGAGGTCGGCGCGGGGATCCAGCTCGCGCCGAACTGCACCCGCATCCTGGACGACTACGGGCTGCTGGACGAGGCGCGGAGCCGCGGCGTCGCGCCGGACGCGATGGTCATGCGGGACGCCGTGGACGGGTCGGAGCTGACCCGGCTCGACCTGCGCGACCTGGAACGCCGCTACGGCTTCCCGTACCTGGTCATCCACCGCAGCGACCTGCACGCGATGCTCGTCCGGGCCTGCGAGGGCGCCGGCGTCGACCTGGTGACGTCGCGGCACGTGGTCGGGTACGCCAACACGGACGGCGGCGCCCGCGTGACGCTCGCGGACGGCGGCGCCGAGGAGGCGCGGGCGGTCGTCGCGGCGGACGGGCTGCACTCGGTGGCGCGCGGGCTGCTGGTGGACGACCGGCCGGTGTCGTCGGCGTACGTGGCCTACCGCGGGACGACGCCGACGGCGGCCGGACGGGCCGCGCAGGTCGATCTGTCGGAAGTGGCCGTGTACGTGGGCCCCCGCTGCCATTTCGTCCACTACGGGCTGCGGGGCGGCGAGCTGCTCAACCAGGTGGCCGTGTTCGAGTCGCCGAAGGCGCTCGCCGGCGCGGACGACTGGGGCACGCCGGACGAACTGGACGCGGCGTTCGCGGACACGTGCGCGTTCGTCCGCGCCGGGCTGCCCGACATGTGGCGCGACCGGTGGTGGCGGATGTACGACCGCGACCCGGTCATGACGTGGGTGGACGGCCGTGTCGCGCTGCTCGGCGACGCGGCGCACCCTCCGCTGCAGTACATCGCGCAGGGCGCGATCATGGCGATCGAGGACGGCTGGGTGCTCGGCGAGCACGTCGCGCGGAACCGGTCCGGCGACGGGTCGGTGGACTGGGCGGCGGTCTTCGCGGCCTACGGCGCCGTGCGCCCCGAGCACTGCCGCCGCGTCCTCACGACGTCGCGGGCGTGGGGCGAGCTGTGGCATCTCGACGGGCGGCCCCGGCTCCAGCGCAACGTCCTGCTGCGGGAGCGCGACACCTACGACTACTCGTTCGTGGACTGGCTGTACGGGCCGACGGCGCTGTTCCCCGCGGAGGAGCCGCCGATGTTCACGCCGGTGCCGCTGGCGTCGGCGGAGATCGGCGCGCCCGGCTGACGCGCCCGTCCGCCGGCGGCGAGCGGTCGGTCGCCGCCGGCGGACGCCGCGTCAGGCCGCGGTGAACGGCAGGACGAGGCGGGACGGGTGGGCCGCGTCGCGGTAGATCTTGTGGGTGACGGGGCGGCCGACCGGGAGGTGGAAGGCGTCCGGCGGCAGGAGCGCGTTGTGCGCGTCGGCGAGCGGCTCGTTGTTGGAGAGCTCGGCGACGATGCGGTGGCCGGGCAGGAACGTCGCCGCGAAGGGGTAGAGGCGCAGCACGTATTCCTCGATCGTCCCCGGTTCGACCGGCACGGCGCGGGTGTGGGGGTGGTACGGGTCGCCCTCGGTGGTGCGCTCGTCCAGTTCCCGGTGGGACGCCTTCAGGTAGCCGGTCGTGATGAGCCGGCGCCCGCCGTCCGGGGCGGCGTCCCAGAGGCGGAGGATGAAGTTGGTGTCGGGCTGGTCGATCTCCGCGAAGAGGTGCGCGGCGCCGGTGCCGATCAGTTCCGTCGGCTCCTCGAACGGTTCGGTGCTCCAGCTCAGGATCTCGACCTCGTCGGTGACCGTGAGCGGCGCCTGGTAGAAGCCGTCGGGGGCGGCGTGCTCGGGGCCCAGGGGTTCGGGGTCGGGCGACAGCCCGCGGCGGGGGCGGAGGTAGAGCGGCCGGTACTCGACGGGCTTGGGCGGCCACTGCGCGCCGGTCGCCCGCTCGCGGGAGCCCTCGACGAAGACGGTGACCGCGGGCTCGTCCATGATCCCGTTGTCGACGCCCTTGAGCCAGTGGTCGTACCAGCGGAACATCTTGTCGTGCTCCTCGACGAAGGGGCGCGACTGCATCGGCGGGTAGGGGCCGATGTCGAGCTTCTTGGGGCCGTTCAGCGCGTCGAAGAGCTCGATCGTCCCGTCGACGGTCCAGCCCCGGCCGTGGTCGATCTGCAGGTAGACGGGGACGTCGATGTTCCCGGCGAGCGTGATCGGGTTGCGTTCCTCGTACCAGTCCCCGTCGAGGGGGTTCATGACGATGTCGAACCACGCCTCGTGGTGCCGCGGGTAGTGCAGGACGTGGACGAGGTTCGGCCAGGCGGCGACGTCCGGGTCGCGGAGCCGCTCGGCGACGCGCGCCTCGATCTCCTCCGGGGAGTACGTCTCGAGCATGCGGGACTTCACGCGGTCGGTGAACGCCCAGCCGGAGTCGCCGCCGCGGCCCTCGCGCGCGGCGCGCGGCATGAACCACATGACGCCGCCGTGGTAGGTGGTCTCGTAGAAGTCGTAGTGGCCGCCGCTGACGAAGATCGCCTTGAGGCTCGGCGGGCGTTCGGCGGCCGCGAGGACCTGCATCGACCCGAAGTACGAGATGCCGATCATGCCGACGTTGCCGTCGCACCACGGCTGCGCCGCGACCCACTCGACGAAGTCGTACGCGTCGCGGCCGAGCGGGACGCCCCCGGCGTTGTAGTTGCCGATGTGCTCGCCCTCGGAGTCGCCGGAGCCGCGCAGGTCGCCGATGACGTGGACGTAGCCCTCCCGGACGACCCGCGCGATGTCGCCCGCCTCGATGCAGCCGTCCCACATCGGGCTGGGGCGGCGCTGCGGCGGCGTCGTCAGCGCGAGGGCCTGGAGCTCCTTGCCGTACGGGCTGAGGGCCACGAGCGCCGGGCGCGGCTCGTCCGCGACGCCCTGGTAGGCGTCGGCGGCCAGCGCGACGCCGTCGCGCATCGGCACGCGGAGGTCCTTGCGGACGGCGATGTCGTCCAGGCCCGCCTTGATGGTGCGGAGGTCGGCCATGAGACTCCTCTGTCACGAGTTCCGGTTGAAGGACGTGCGGTAGCCGTGCATCGACGTGAAGAAGGGCGACGGCTCCGGGGCGGGGTCGGCGGTGTAGCCGACCGCCCGCGCGACGGGCTCGAACGGCGAGTACGCCGAGCCGGTCTCGCGGAGCCCGGCGCACAGGCAGGCGCGGGCCGCCCGGCCGACGCGGGCCTCGATGTCGAGGCTCTCGCGGAGGGCCGCGCGGGCCTGCGCCGCGTCGAGCTCGACGCCGTAGGGCGTCCCGTCCGCGCGGCGGTACGGGTGGCCGAGGTAGAGCCGCTCGGGCCGGACGTCGTCGCGCAGGTATTCGAGGCTCGCGCGGTAGGCGTCCGGGTCCTCGAAGCCCGGGAAGCCGTTGGCGGCGCCGTGCACCTGGACCGCGTCGCCGACGAACGCGGCGCCCGTCCCGTCGAGGACGTACGCGACCGACCCCGGCGTGTGGCCGGGGATCGCGTGGACGGAGACGGTGACGCCGCCGCCGAGGGGCAGGGACTCGCCGCCCTCGACGAGCAGGGTCGGCTCCATCTCGCCGGAGATGACGGCGTCCGCCGCGGCGGCCGCGTTCGCCGCGCCGCCGGGGTCGCGCAGGTACCGGCCGCGCCCGGCGAGGTACGCGTCCGCGTGGGCCCGACGCGAGCGGAGCAGCGGCGCGTCGGCCGCGTGGATGACGACGCGCGCGCGGCGGCCGGTGAGCTCCCACAGGGCGCGGGCGCCGCCGATGTGGTCGATGTGGCCGTGGGTCAGCAGGATCCAGCGGACGTCCTCGATCCTGCGGCCGGCGGCCCGGAGGGCGGGGGCCATGCTTTCGGCGGGCGACGCGGCGACGCCGGTGTCGACGATCGCGGGTTCGGGCGCGTCGATGTAGAAGCTGTAGAGCCCGAACCGCCCCCACGGCGACACCAGGGGAAGGACCTCCGCCGCGGTCACGCCGCCGCTCCCCCGCCGCGCGGCGCGAGGAAGTCGCGGGTCTCCGCGTAGACCCGGTGGTACTCGGGGATCCACGAGAAGTGCTGGACGAACCCGTGGCCGGCGCCCGGGTAGCGGCTGACGACCGCGTCCACGCCGGCGTCCCGCAGGCGCCGCCCGTACTCCTCCCCCTCGTCCCGCAGCGGGTCGAGTTCGCCGGTGACGATCAGTGCGGGCGGCAGCCCGGTGAGGTCCGCGCGCTTGATCGGGGAGACGCGGGGGTCGGCCGGGTCGGCGCCGCTGTCGAGGTAGAACGCGTTGAACGGCTTCAGCGCGGCCGTCTCCAGGCCGTGGCCGACGGCGTTCTCCCGCAGCGACGGGTAGCGGGCGGGGTCGAAGTCCAGGTCGAGCGACGGGTAGTACAGCACCTGGTGGGTGATGCGGTCGAAGCCGTCGTCGCGGGCCTGGGCGGCGACCGCGGCGGCGTACGTGCCGCCGGAGCTGTCGCCCGCGACGGCCAGCGTCGTCCCGTCCCAGCCCAGGGACGCGCCGTTCGCGGCGGCCCACCGGACGGCGGCGGTGCAGTCGTCGAGCCCCGCGGGGAACGCGTGCTCGGGCGCGCGGCGGTAGCCGGCGGAGACGACCTTGAGGCCGGTCTCGGCGGCGAGGGAGCGCGCGACGTGGTCGTGCGTCTCGAGGCTGCCGAGGAAGAACGCGCCGCCGTGGAAGTAGACGAGCAGGCCGTACGCGTCGGCCTCGGCGGGCGTGTAGATCCGCAGCGGCAGCTCGCCGGCGGACGTCCGGGCGGTGACGTCCTCGACGCAGTGCAGCGGCAGTCGGTCGGCGGGCGGCGGGACCTGTGCCTCCTCGGCGGCGCGCATCGCGGCCGGGTCCAGCGGTCCGGGCGGCGGCGCGGGCGCCGCGGCGAGCGCTTCGGCGATCTTCGGGTGCAGCGGCATGGGTCAGCCCTCCTGGTGGGACGCGGGGTTCTGGGACGCGGGCCGCTGGCCGGGGAAGACGTCGTCGATCTCGTCCTCCGTCCAGCCCTGGCGGGAGATCCGCTGCAGCTCGTCCGTCACCGGCTTGCGGACGGCCTGGTAGCGGGCGAGCGCCTCCGGCACGGAGCCCTCCTCGCGGAGGGCGTCGGCGAGGGCGCCGGCGTCGAGGATCGCCGAGTTCGCGCCCTGCCCCTGGTGGTGCAGCATCGAGTGCGCCGCGTCGCCGACGAGGACGACCGAGCGGGAGTGCCACGTGTCGACGGGGTCGATGTCGTAGACCGCGCGGCGGTTGACGGCGGCGGGGTCGAGGCCCCGGGTGATCTCCACGATCCGCTCGTCGAAGCCGTCGACGCACCGGACCAGGTCGTCCGCGGTGACCTCCGGCGCCCAGGTGCCGTCCGGGCACAGCGCGGTGATGTCGAAGGACACCTGGCCGCGGTGGCGCAGCGGCAGCAGGTAGACCTTGGTGCCGCGGCCGATGTACATCCGCAGGTTGTCGTCGACGACGAGGCCGCGGGCGTCGTCCTGCGGGATGACCGCGCGGTAGGCGTGCTCGCCGGAGAAGACGGGCGGCCGGTCGCTGAACAGCCGGTCGCGCACGACCGACCGGATGCCGTCGGCGCCGACGACGAGGTCGGCGGTGACGGACGCGCCGCCGTCGAAGGTCAGCGTCGCCGCGTCGCCCGCGTCGGTGATGTCCACCAGCCGGTGCCCGAGGCGGACCATGCCCGCGGGCAGCGTGCCGAGCAGGGTCTCGATGAAGTCGCCGCGGTGGATCAGGCGGGTCGTCTCGCCGTACGCGGCGGTCTCGGGCCACGCCTCCTTCATGATCGGTTCGCCGGTGGCGGTGAGGATCTCGAAGTAGTCGCTCGGCGAGCTCACCGCGGCGACGGCGCCGACGATGCCCCACTCGCGGAACCGGGCCATCGTGGACGGCCGCAGGCCGATGCCGGCGCCGACCTCGCGGATGCGGCCCGCCTGCTCGTAGACGGTGACGTCGGCGCCGAGCAGGCTCAGTGCCTTGGCCGTCGCGGCGCCGCCGTACCCGGCGCCGACGACGGCGATGGTCAGGTCCTTCAGGTCTGCGGTCTTCATGGTCGTGCTGCTTCCTGGAGGGGGCGCGCGGGGCGCGGGAGGTCAGTCCTGGATCGTCAGGAATTCGGCGGGGTTGTCGACGAACAGCGTCGTGATGGACGCCTCGTCGAGCCCGGCGTCGCGCAGGTCCGGGATCAGGTCGTCGAAGAGGTAGTTGACGGTGTGGCCCTTCACGCCGGGCCAGCCGAGGGGGCTGCAGTTGGCGTCGGCCGAGGCGAGCGCCTTGCGGAGGTGCCCCCGGCCGACGAACCGGAGGAAGTGGGCCAGCCGCTCGCGGCGCGGGCGGGCCCAGAACGGCGGGTCCTCCAGTTCGGTCTCGTAGCCGAAGGTGTCGAAGCCGACCCGGCCGCCCTGCTCGGCGATCCACATGTCGCGCGTCTTCTCCGCGTTCACGCCGTCGTCGGCGTGCCCGAACAGGACGCGGTCCAGCGGGAGCCCCTCCGCACCGAAGATCGCGATCGCGGTCTCGGCGTCGACCGCGAGGTGCGTCAGGATCGGGACGCCCGTGGTGAGGGCGGCGCGGGCGGCGGCCCGGTAGATGCGCCCGTCCAGCTCCGTCATGCGCCCGCCGCGGCTCACCCCGACCTTGATGGCGCCCGCGCGGGCGCCGGTGCCGCCGATGCCGACGGTGATCTCGTGGACGAACTGGCGGGTCAGGTAGTCCGTGCTCGCCCGGGCGAAGAAGGGCAGCGCGGTGTCGCCGCCGACGAAGCCGGTGCAGGCGACGATGTGGACGCCGGTCTTCGCCGACAGCGACCGGTAGTAGTCGACGTCGCGGCCGTTGCAGATGCCGGTCGCGTCGACGAACGTCCCGCCGCCGTACTCCCGGCTGCGCTCGTGGAACCCGCGCAGCTTCGGGACGGTCTCCGCGTACCGCTCCTCGGGCGTCTTCCACCACGTGTCGTCCAGTTCGGAGCCCGGCATGCCGTACCCGATGTGCTCGTGGACGGCCACGAAGCCCAGCTCCTCGGCCGGGATCGTCCCCAGGACGGTGTTCACTCGCGTCACGACGCACCTCTCGAAGTCCGGAGCTCGGTGTCGCGTCCGGCCGGCGGGCGGCGCACCGCCAGCAGGTCGCGGGGGTTGTCGACGAGGAGGCGCCGGACGTCCGCGTCGCCGAGCCCCCGCGCGGAGAGGAGCGGGACGAACGCGGACAGGACGCCGCCGTACGGCCGGTCGTCGCCCGGGTGCCCCTCGGCGACGCCGACCGCGCCGCTCGACAGCAGCACGCGGTCCCCGTGGCCGGCCCGGACGAGGTCGAGCACCAGCGCGGCCCGCTCGCGGTCGGTGACGCGGTCGCCGTCCTCCGCGCCGACGCCGTCGAGGACGACGTAGGCGCCGCGGCGCGCGACCTCCAGCGGGGCGCCGGCGGCGACCGCGTCCCGGCGGTCGAGCCCGCCGACGGCGACCCGGTCGGCCGGGAGCCGCTCGTCCAGGGCGGTCTCCAGGTCGCGGACGGCGTCGGCGCCGTGGCGGACGGACAGCGCGACGCCGGTGGCCAGGGCGGTCCGGGCCGCGCCGCGGACCAGGCTCGCGTCGGTCGCGGTCATGCCGGTGCGGGTCGCGGCGGTCGCCACGAGGCCCGCCGCGCCCCGCCGCTCCACGCGCGGGACGACCATGCCCTCGGTGATCTCCCGGGTGAACAGGTCGGCGAACTTCCCGGCCGGCCACGGCGTCGGCGGGTTCGTCTGCGGGGTGAGGAAGTAGCCGCCGAGCAGTTCCTCGGGCCCCATGCCCGTGGACGCGACGATGTGGACGCCGGTCGAGCGCGAGAGCGCCTCGTACAGCCGCGGGTCGCGGCCGTGGAACATGCCGGTGGCGTCCACGACGGTCCCGCCGCCGCGGGCGCGGAAGTCCCTGAGCTTCGCCGCCAGCACCGCGAAGACCTCCGCGCGGTCGATGGCGGCGTCGAACGCGTGCTCCGCCCCGGGAAGCACCGACAGCAGCGCCTCGTGGACGGCGACGACGCCCAGGCCGTCCGCGGGGACGGGGCCGAGGACCGTGTTGACGGTGCCCGGGGCGGTCGTGGTGGCGCCGCCTCCGGCGGCGGTCTGCGTGCCTGTCACTGGCACTTCCCTTCGATGCCGAGGTCATGGCTGCGGCCCGGGAGTGACCGCGGTCACGCCCTCGTCGTGCAGAGTGCCAGTTCAGCTTACAGACTGTCAAATATGCGTCTGCCAGGTAAATCACCTGGCCAGCGTGCATTCCGAGCGCTCGCGCCGTACGGAACCCGGACGGGGTCCTCTACGCTGGCGGCATGGCGAGGCTTCGCGAGGCGCAGAAGGAGATGACCCGCCGGCTGCTGCTGGACACCGGCCTGGAGATGTTCGTGTCGAAGGGGTACACGGCGACGACCGTGGACGACATCGCGTCGGCGGCGGGCACCACGCGGGTGACCTTCTACGCGTACTTCCCGTCGAAGGTCGAGCTGATGAAGGCCCTCGTCTCCGAGCGGCTGAACGCCGAACTCGGCCGCGTCCCGTCCGCCGAGCACGGCACGACCGAGCGCGAGCTGGTCGCCGTCGTGGCGGACGGCTCGCGGGAGCGGATCCGCGCGTGGCTCGCCGCGACCGCGCGGCGCTGGGACGCGATCCGCCCCTACACCACGACGGCGTTCGAGGCCGCGGCCGCCGACCCCGAGATCCGCGCGCTCCTCGACGCGTGGCTGGACGAGGCCATCGGCGACGTCGCGGACGGCCTTGACCGCGCCGGCCGGTTCCCCGCGGGCACCCGGCGGTTCCGCGGCGTCCTCGCCATCACCGAACTCGACCGCGTCGCGCGCACCTGGACGCCGGGGCGCTGGGGCGTCGGGCACGACGCGATGCTGGACGTCCTCACGGAGAGCTGGGTCGGCACGATCGGCCGCCCGGACGCGGAGTGATCAGTCGAGGGAGGCGGGGCGCCGCGCGGCGACCAGGGCGAGCACGCCGATGGCGACGAGCGCCCAGCTTCCGGTGACCGGGAAGTAGATGGCGCTGAGCGGCACACCGAGCGCCAGCAGGTACCAGCCGACCTGGGCCGGGACGCGGCCGGTCGTCCGCAGCGCCTGCCGGGTCAGGGTGCCCAGCGCGAGCAGCGCGATGCCCGCGCCCATGAACCAGATGCTGGCCTCGCGCTCGAAATAGCCGGGCGCGTCGGCGTCGACGGCGGTACGGAAGAAGCCGTCCGCGGCGATGTCCGCCCAGGCGTTGGGCTGGGCGAAGGCCCACCCGAAGTGGAGCACCGCGGTCGCGATGATCAGCCGGGGCGTCCACCGGGCGAGTGCGCTCATGGGGTCCGTCCGTCCTCTCGCGGCGCCAGGCGCAGCGCCAGCGTGTAGATCTCCCGCAGTTCGCCGCCGGGCACCGGCGGCACGACCTGCTGGGCGCCCACCAGGAGCAGGTAGAACAGGCGGGCCAACGGCCCGCGCTCGCGGTCCGCGGCCCCGAGGCCGCCCACCAGTTCCCGCAGGTAGTCGACGCGCAGCCGGTCGACGCGCTCCTGGAGGGCGCGGACCTCACCGTCCTGCAGCGCCCAGGCGCGCACGGCGTTCTCGAGGTCGTCGCTCGCGTCCTTGCTCTCCAGGACCAGTTCCATCAGGCGTTCCAGCCTGGCCCCGGCCGCTTCACCGGCGCGCTCGGCGTTCTCGACGAAGCGGCCGGTGTGCTCGCTCTCGTAGTACGCGAGCAGGTCCGTCTTGTAGCCGGCCATGCCCTTGAAGTGGTGGTAGAAGGACCCCTTGGTCAGGTTGAGGCGGTCGGTCAGCCGTTCGAGGGTCAGTGCGGGCGCACCGTCCTCGGCCAGAATCCCGATCCCCGCGTCGAGCCAGTCCCGTTTGCCCGCCATGCCACCACCTTGTTCGCTCCTTCGGAACATACCATACGGAATGGTATGGCGGGCGGGCCGACCGGCCCCCACCCCGACGGCTTCGTCCGGCGGCGGTTCGTCCAGGACACCGCCTGCTGGAACCACTCCGCCGGATGAAGTTTCCGGACTTTTCGTTATCCGCCCCTTCCCCGCACGTCTGCCTCGTGATCCGTACACGGAAGGGACGTGGAAGCGATGAGGGAACGGGACGGACGCGGGCCGCGGCGGGCGCCGGAGCGGGACGGGCGCAAGCCGCGGCGGGCGTCGGACCGGGTCGTCGTGTGGACGGCCGTGGGCGCGGCGGGGCTGCTCGTGGCCGGGGCGGTCGCCGGGACGGTCGCGAGCCTGGTGCGGGACGATCCGGACGGGACGCTCGCGGGGCACGCGGGCACGCCGTCGCCCGCGCCGACGTCGGCGAGCCCGACCCGCACCGCGTCGCCGAGCCCGTCGCGGACGGCTCCGGAGCCGAAGTCGCAGAAAACGCAGGAGCCCGTGCGGAAGGAGTCGCGGGCGCCCGAGCGGGCACGGACGTCCGCGCCCGCCCGTCCCACGCGGTCGAGCGAGCCGCGGCCGTCCGCGCGGCCGGCCCCGGCGGGCGGGACGGTCGCGGCGCGGGTGGTGGCGCTCGTGAACGACGCGCGCGCCGACGCGGGCTGCGGGCCGGTGCGGAGCAACGCGCTGCTGGTGCGCGCGGCGCAGGGGCACTCGGCGGACATGGCCGCGCGGAACTTCTTCGACCACAGCAGCCCGGACGGGAAGGACCCGGGCGACCGGATCACCTCGACCGGGTACCGGTGGTCGACGTACGGGGAGAACATCGCGAAGGGGCAGTCGGGCCCGGAGAGCGTGATGGAGTCGTGGATGAACAGCCCCGGGCACCGCGCGAACATCCTGAACTGCGCGTTCGACGAGATCGGCGTCGGCGTCGTCGAGTCGGGCGGCCCGTACTGGACGCAGGTCTTCGGGGCCCGCTGATCAGCGCGGGGTCGCGAACACCTGCGTCCACCAGGGTCCGCCGGGGCCCCGGGACACCGCGACGCCGATCTGCCGCAGGTCGCAGTCGACGATGTTGGCGCGGTGCCCGGGGCTGCCCATCCAGGACGCGACGACGCGGTCGGGCGTCGGCTGGCCCTGCGCGATGTTCTCGGCCCACGTGCTCCAGCGGTACCCGGCGGCGGTGATCCGGTCGCCGGGCCCGTCGCCGCGGGACCCGCGGTGGTCGAGGGCCCGGCGGGCGGCCATGTCGGACGAGTGCGCGCGGGCCGCCCGGCTCAGCGCGGGCGCGACGGTCAGCGGACGGCAGCCCGCGCGGGCGCGCTGGGCGTTGACCAGCCGGACGACCTGCTCCTCGACCGTCGGCGGCGCCGCGGACCGGGGACGGACGAGGCGGTCCTTCGCCGGCGTCGTCTCGGGCGCCGCCTCGGGGGCGGGCGTGCGGGACGGCGTGCTCGGCGCGGGCGCGGGGTCGAGCGCGCGGGGCGCCGGAGGCGGGGCGTCCCGCAGGCTCCAGACGGTCACGGCGGCGGCGATCACGACCGCCGCACCCGCGGCGGCCCACCCGGCCCGCGCCCAGCCGCGCCC